>NZ_BAAFHL010000007.1:0-89208 GCF_042849955.1 Chryseobacterium barbadense | reverse complement strand
TTTTATTTTTTTTTTATTATTAATTATTTATAATAGTTATATGTGATTGTCTTCACCAACCCCGACCTTCAAGGCTGGAGAGCGCGGGGCCCCCCCCCCCCCCCCCCCCCCCCCCCAAAACCAAGAAAATGTGCTAAACAGTTGCTGCGATAGGACTAAAACAAGACTATAATGGTAATGAAACTTATAAATACAATAGAAATTAATCCTTTAAAATATTCTAAAGAAGAATATGAATTACCGGAAATCTCAGATTATCCAGATACAGAAGAATGGTATAGAAAATGGATGGAAGTAGTTTCTAAATTGAATGTAGGTTTTCATACCCTTAAAAAAGATTCCTATTTGGTAGATATTAATACTATTAGTGAGGAAGATTTGCAAATGATTCTTGAAGTACATCTTTCAGATGTTGAACAGGACAATATAGAAGATACTGTTGTGTCTTTTGATGGCAGAATTGTTGTAATGCAGGATGATGAAATTTTAATACAGCCTACCTGTTGTGGATTTATAAGTTATATAAAAGATTGGGAAAGAATTTTTGAACATCAATCTTCCGGCTGGTTAGATATTTGGATTGGACATCCATGGATTTTATGCAAAAAAGAAAATGGAAAAGTTCTGTTTTCTGATTATACAGAATCTAATATTAGTGATAATGAAAATATAAAAGTAATTTTCGAAGCAGAGGAATCAGAACTTAAAATAGAATTTGAGAAAGTAAAACAGGATCAAATAAGTTTTAAAAACAGAATCACAGAAACTTTGAAAAAAATGTATGTTGAAAATGCTGAAAAAATTTCAGAACTAATAACTGGAATATAATTATTCCTTAACAACTGATAAAAGTAACCGATGTCGTAAGAAAAGAAATTCTTCGACTTCCAATTGAAACAGACTCTTTTCGCTATATTGCTCGGTTTATAACCAATGTCGTAAATAAGAATTACATCGTCAAACTTTCACTTTGGAAAAATTCTTATTGATTATTACTTGGTTTAAAAATATTTTATTACGTAAAAACAGTGCGTAGTCATAACATAAATTTGTAATCAGAAAAACACTAACCATTATATATAAAATCAAGTGTCGTTTTAGAATCATACTTCGATTGGTTAATCATTGGGTCGCAGGTTCGATTCCTGCCTTTTCCCTCGAAAAGGAAAAGTAGCTCAGCAGGTAGAGCAAATGGAAAGATAAGATTCTATCATTGTTACCTTGATTAAAAAACAAAAGAGTGCCGTAGAGAAGGCTTACTTCGATCAGAAATTAGATGTAAATCTAAAAATGTATATTTTCCCGAATAACAGTATGGAATGGATACATGTCTGTCTTTTCGCCTTTTGCCTCTTTACTTAAAAAGACTTCAGCAAATAAGTGTCGTAGAGAAGAGTTCCTTCGTATTAACGGTCCTAAGGTAGCGAAATTCGGGTGACCGAACGAGTGAGGTTGGGTTGAAAACCAACTGGGTAAATGCAAGTCTCCCGCAGATGTAAAATTACCGGTTCACTGCCCATTATGGGTAAGAACGACGCTTTTGAAAAAAAAGTAAACTTTTTTCGTCTGTTTCCTTATTTGCGTTTAAAAGATAAACAAGTGCCGTAGAATAGTGTTACTTCGCTCATCACGACGAGGTCGCGGGTTCGAGTCCCGCCTCTTCCATATTTGCAGAATACATAATGCAGGAAGAGTAGCTCAGATGGTTAGAGCACGACATTACGCTTTTTGATAATTGCCTTGTTTTAAAAATATAAAAGTGTCGTAGAGAAGAGTTTCATCGTCTCACTATAGGGGAGGAATAACGAAGCCGGTAACTCCGGCAAGGTTAACCGGTTCGATTCCGGCGTTGACAGCGCCCCGCTCAAGATCTTTTCTTGCCTGTTACCTTTTTTAAAACTCTGATAAAAATTATTTTTATCAGAGTTTTCTTATCTGGAAATAAAAAACCGGTAAATAATTTACCGGCTATATTATATACTTTGAATTTCTTCTTCAAACATTCTTCTCCATTTGGTAATGGTAGTTCTGCTTATTTTATACTTTTTAGACATATAGCTTGTAGAGAAGCCATGTTTGTCCTGATACTGCAAAAGCTTCAATATGGTTTGCTTATCATACGTTCTCAGCTTCTGATTATTTTTCTGCTTTTCTTTAGATTGTTTGAAGATTTTTTCATTAAACTTCAAGATATCCTCAGTTGTATTCAGTTTACTGAGCAATCTCTTAATGGTGGGATCCTTTAATTTTTCAGGCTGCTCTTTTTGAAGCATATCATGATAAATTTTATAGTAATTGGGACGCATTAGAAACTGTGTTTTTATTTATTGTTATTTCTTATTTTCTGTAACCACCGGTGCAAAGTACTTTTCGGGATCGAATATTCTTCTATGATTTCACGGTGGGTCATTTCCCCGGAAAGTATTTTGTTGATAATAAAATCTTTAATCTCCTGAGTATAGATATTCTTTCTGAAATAAGGAATCTTATCAGACTTTGGAGAATCAGATTTATTAACGGCAGCCGGTGGAGCATATAAGATGAGATGTGAGCTGTACAGCCTGAAAAAATCATATTCCAGCAGCTTGCTCCATCGTAAAAGCAAATCCGTATCAATAGATTTGCTGTCATAAACTTGTTCAATAAAATCTTCATCCTTATTAAGAAAGTTGCATATCCTTTCTGCTGTTATTTCCTTTTCAGCCACTCTTTCTTTGATAAACTGGCCGATGTGTATATTTTTATATAACATTGAATACTAAATATTTTTTTGAACTTGCATTGAAAAAAGCAGGAGTGTATTCATTTACAACAGGTAAAGATTTTTCGTACCTATGTGAAGAAATAAAAAATTTACTTAAGAATTGACATGGTTTCTTAGGATATGCAGCAAAGATTGTATCATTGTATTCTATCTAATTTGCATCATCCCAAGTTTCCTTCAGATATAGATATGAATAACACCCTCCATTAAAATTTTCTCATACAATTCTTTATAAATTAATTACTGATTTGTTTTACAATTTTCTGTAATATTTTGCAATTGTAGAAAATAATAAATGTGTTTTGATTCAAATATATAGAAAATAGAAATTGAATAAAAAAAATAATTAAAAAAATAATGTTAAAAAAATACAACTATAAATCTATATATGGTGATATAATCGGGCTGTTTTCCCATTGCTCAGAGAGCAAACCTAATGGATTTGAATGTTAAAGCAATCTTAAAAAACAATAGTGATTGCAGGAATACTTTGAAGTGAATACCTTTGCAGTTCTATGAATACCTATTTATTTGATTTCTCAAAGAAAATAAACTATAAAAACGAATTATTAGCAGGGTTTACCGTAGCGATGACAATGATTCCGGAATCATTGTCGTTTGCTATTCTGGCCGGTCTGTCTCCATTAACGGGTTTATATGCCGCTTTTATGATGGGGTTGGTTACAGCCATACTGGGAGGTCGCCCCGGAATGGTTTCCGGAGGAGCCGGAGCTACCATTGTCGTTTTAATTGCTCTGATCAGGTCTCATGGTGTAGAATATCTTTTGGCAACAGTGATTCTTGCCGGAACTCTTCAAATGATAGTGGGTATATGTAAACTCGGAAAGTTTGTAAGATTGATTCCTCAACCCGTAATGTATGGCTTTCTTAACGGATTAGCGGTGATCATCTTTATGGCACAGATTGAACAGTTTAAAATTGTGGATAGCAATGGAGTGTCTCATTGGATACAGGGAACCAATTTATATATAATGAGCGGATTAACGGCTCTTACCATTGCTATTGTTTACTTTTTCCCCAAGATCTCTAAAGCGGTTCCTTCATCTTTAATAGCTATTTTAATGGTTTTTGCCCTTGTTTCCGGATTTGGGATACAAACTAAAACAGTAGCTGATATCGCTCATATCAGTGGAGATCTTCCTGCTTTTCATATACCCGGCATCCCTTTTTCTTTGGAAACCCTGAGAATTATTTTTCCTTATGCCCTGGTAATGGCCGGAGTCGGGTTGATTGAATCTTTACTTACTTTATCCATGGTGGATGAAATTACAGGAACTAAAGGAAGTGCAAATAAAGAATCTGTTGCCCAGGGAATTGCCAATATTACCAATGGCTTTTTCGGAGGAATGGGTGGCTGTGCAATGGTGGCACAAACACTGGTTAACCTCAATGCCGGTTCAAGAGCAAGGCTTTCAGGAATTATTGCATCAGTAACCATTCTGATCATTATTCTGATAGGGGCTCCTTTTATTGAAAAAATTCCGATGGCGGCTTTGGCAGGTGTGATGATGATGGTAGCCATCAGTACATTTCAATGGGTTTCCATTCGGATTGTCAATAAAATGCCAAAATCCGATATATTCGTTGGAATCACTGTCGCATTAATCACGATCATTTTACATAACCTTGCGTTGGCTGTTTTGGTGGGAGTTATCATTTCAGCATTGGTTTTTGCCTGGGATAACGCGAAAAGAATCAGAGCCAGAAAATTTGTGGATGAAAATGGGGTGAAGCATTATGAAATTTACGGCCCCCTGTTTTTCGGTTCTGCAACAGGCTTTATCGATAAGTTTGACCCGATAAACGATCCCGATGAGGTCATTATAAATTTCCGGGAAAGCAGAATTGTAGATATGAGTGCTATTGACGCTTTGGACAAATTATCAAAACGCTATACCCAACAGAATAAAACATTACGTTTACGCTATTTAAGCGAGGATTGCAGGAGAATGCTGAAAAATGCCGAAGCAGTTATTGAAGTAAATATTGAAGAAGATCCTACGTATAAGGTAATGCCTGAAAAGTAGGGAAGTGTGAGGCTGGATGATGAGAATTTAAAATAGACAGAGCAAACATCTTTGGAAAAAGTAATTGCAAAAGAAATCCTTTATAACCTGAACAAGGACTGTAAATTATTTTACAGCCCTCGTTTTTTAGGTTACTACTATATTGGCGATGAAATCAGGTACTAAAGCGTAGTGTGATAATTTCATGCTGATGGAAGCTCTGCCGCTCGTTAACGTTCTCAGATCAGAAATATATCCGAAAGTTGAAGCTAAAGGTACTTCCGCTGTGAAAATTTTTCTTCCTGACTTTTCATCAATTGAAGTGATGATTCCTCTTCTTTTATTGATATCTGCCGTTACCACTCCTGTATATTCTTCCATACTTTGAATTTCAACCTGCATGATCGGCTCCAAAAGTTTCGGGTTACATGCTTTAGCCGCAGCTCTGAAACCGTCTCTCGCTGCCATTTCAAAATCGTAAGCTGAAGAATCCTGAACGTGAGTAGATCCGTCAAGAAGAGTGATCTTCATACTTTCCAAGGGGTAACCATTCAATGGTCCATTTTGCATGGCGTCCCTGAAACCTTTTTCAACATAAGGAATAAATTCGCCCGGAATTACTCCTCCTTTGATCTGGTTAATGAATTCCAGCCCTGGCTCATTATTTTCTCTTGGTCCGATCTCAAAAGTGATGTCTGCAAAATGGCCGCTTCCTCCTCCCTGTTTTACCAGTTTTTCGCGATGAGTTCTGGTTTCAGTTAAAATTTCCTTGTATGAAACTTTAGGTTTACCCTGATTGATCTCAATTCCATAATTCAACCGGATTTTTTCCAAAGTAACTTCAAGATGCAATTCTCCTAAACCACTCAATAAAGTCTCACCAGTCTGAGGATCTCTTTCAATGACTAAAGAAGGATCTTCCTCCTGAATTTTAGCTAAAACCAAACCGAAAGATTTCTCATCCTGATTGGTTTTAGGTTCTATGGAAACCCTGATAACCGGGGCAGGAATCGTGATGGATTCTAATAATACAGGTTTTTCCATAGATAATGAATCTCCTGTTTTAGCATCTTTTATTCCTGTTAAGGCGACAATGTCTCCGGCTTTACCTTCATCAACAGATAAGGTTTTATCCGACTGCATCTGCAGAATTCTTGAAACCCTGAAGGTTTCTCCTGTTCTTACATTCAAAATAGTATCCCCAGATTGTATTCTTCCGGAATAAATTCTCAGCATGGCCAGTTTACCCATATGTTTATCAATCATCACCTTGAAAACCAATCCGGAAAAAGCTTCTTCCGCATTTCTTATGATTTCAACAGTTTCTTCTGTCATAGGATCTTTTCCTTTTATCGAAGGTAATTGATCCGGTGCAGGGAGATAAGTGACAATGGCGTCAAGCAAAGGCTGAACTCCCTTGTTTTTAAATGCAGATCCGCATAAAACAGGAACCACAGCTCTTGATTTACAGGTTCTCTGTATACTTTCAAGAATCATTTCGTCTGAAATTCTATGAGCGGAATCCAGGAAAATTTCCAGGAAAATTTCATCAGACTCGGCGAGGGTTTCCATTAATCTTATTCTGTATTCTTCAGCTTCTGCCTTATAATTTTCCGGAATTTCTTTTTCAATGATAGTTTCTCCGTTTTCATCAGTCCAGTATAAAGCTTTTTGTCTGATCAGATCAATGACTCCTTCAAAATGATCTTCAGCGCCTATCGGAATTTGTAAAGCTAAAGGCACAGCATTCAATTTCGTTTGGATTTCTTTTACAACTGCGAAGAAATCCGCTCCGATTCTATCCATTTTATTGATGAAACAGATTTTCGGAATTCCGTGTTTTTCAGCTTGGAACCATACGTTTTCTGTCTGTGGCTGTACTCCGGAAGAAGCACAGAATACGGCGACAACGCTGTCCAGAACCCTTAATGAACGTTCAACTTCCACTGCAAAATCAATATGCCCCGGAGTATCAATAATATTGATATTATAAGTATTCCGGTCTTTTTTCCATTGAGTGGAAATCGCTGCGGAAGAAATGGTGATTCCACGGTTTTTTTCCTGGATATCTTTGTCCATTGTCGTATTTCCATCGTCTACGTTTCCGATTTTATGAATGAGCCCCGTATAATAAAGCAATCTTTCCGTTAAAGTTGTTTTTCCTGCATCTACGTGTGCTATAATCCCTATATTTCGTGTGTTGTATTTCATGTTTTAAAATTTTAAAATGTTGATTTTTAGACTTCTGTGTTGGTGTTAAGTCTGGAAATAGGGTAGCAAAAAAGACCTATCTGAACAGATAGGTCTTCTATATTTTTGTCAATAAAGATCTATGTTATTCAGATAAATAATTAGTGCTACCAAAGTACACAGCTCTGATAGGATGGTTTAAAGTAATACTATTTATCATTCTTGTTGACATGTTGATTTTTTAATCGGTGCGAAATTAGAGATTTTTTTTAATTGTCAAAAATTTTTTGAAGCATTTGAATGAATTTTTATTTCTGAATCTAAACCATCAATCAGGAAATTCATAAAATATCTTAAAACTGAAGGGTAAATTCATTCATTAATTTTAAAAATTCTATCTTTGGGAGGTATTGAATGGTTCAATAAAAACTAATGATAAAAAATTAAAATCTTTTTCAAGAAAGAGCTAAATAAAATTTTTAACTTGTAATATTTTGAAAACAGATATCGACATTCACAACCACTGTCATTTTTCCTTTGACCTGTGGCTCACCCTAATCAAATCTCATCCTGAATTTAAAACAAAAAGAGTTGAGCTGTTCTCCTCATTTTTTGACATTCAGAAACCTGTTGAAGAAGTTGCGAAAACCGTAAAATATTATGACGACCTATGTAATAATATCAATGAAGTAATTGGTGGAAATGTGGATACTTTTGAGATTTATTTATTGATTTTAGGAGCATTGAATGTTAATATAAAAGATATTCATAAAGAAAAACTCAATGAGTTTTATCAGAAAAGCGAAGACTTGTTTCTTGAGTACAGACCTGTTGTGATTTTTGAAAATTTACACCAGTTTTTTGAAGAAATTAAAAATCAGGGAAAAACAATTAATATTTTGAGCAATACCGGATTTATCAAAGGAAGAACCATGAGAAAGTTCCTGATAGGGGAAAACCTTGATCAATATATAGATTTCCATATTTACTCAGATGAGATCAATTGCTCTAAACCCAACCCGCTCATTTTCCAGGAGGTTAAAAACAATATCAAAGGAGATCTTCAGAAGAATCAGATTTTACATATCGGAGATAATCCGGTTGCAGATTATCAGGGGGCAAAAAACTTTGGTTTCAACGCACACTTACTTAAACACTAAATCAATATGAATAAACGATACAGTTTACACCACATTCATTCAGCGGATGAATTCACTTTTTCGCCCGCAGAATACAGCTATTTCAAGTATGGCGATAAGTCGTATGCCGAAAAATTTGCGAAAGAACTTTTTGAAGGATTTATTGTTGAAAATAAAGAGCTTTTAGAAACGGATAAAGAAATTGTAGTACTGCCAAGTCCTTATATGGCAATTCCTACGGCTTCTAATTTTTTATGTTTTTATTTTAAAAAGCAATTGGACTTCTATTTATTCCAAAAAGGAAAAAAATCCAGTATCTTGTCAAAAATCAATCGTAATCATACCTATATTACGGATTACGGGAATCTGAATTTTGAAGATCGTAAGAATTTGATAGCCAATGATACCTATTATATTGATAAGGATTTTTTAAGAGGAAAACTTTGTATTTTTATAGATGATATTAAAATTACCGGAAGTCATGAATATACGGTTCACAAAATTCTAGATCAGTATGAGGTGAAAGCAGATTTTGTATTCCTGTATTATGCCGAACTGATGAACTTTGATATTGATCCTAAGATTGAGAACTTTTTCAATTATTATTCGGTGAAAAACATTGAACATATTGCCGAAGTAATGTTAAAGCTTGATTTTCAATTCAATACAAGGATTGTAAAATATATTTTAGGCCTGGAATCAAGTAAATTTGAATATCTTTCGTCTAAAGTAAAAAAGGAACAGATGGATCAATTGCTGGAGTTGGCAATAAGTAATAACTATCATTTAATAAAAGAATACGAGAATAATATAAATACATTAACACAAACAGAACTATACTATGGCTATTAATTTACAGAAAGGACAAAGAGAAAATATAAATGCACCTAAATTTATAGTAGGTTTAGGATGGGACATCAATAATACTTCTACAGGAACTGCATTCGATTTAGATGCATCTCTGTTTTTATTGGGAGAAAATAAAAAACTGGTTTCAGATAATCATTTTGTTTTTTATAACAACCTTGAATCACCGGATAAAGCAGTGATTCATTCAGGAGATAATTTAACCGGTGACGGAGCAGGAGACGATGAACAAATTAAAATCGATTTAACTAAAATTGATTCTGCAGTAAAGGAAATTACTATTGTAGTAACTATTCATGATGCAGATGCAAGAAAACAGAACTTCGGACAGGTAAGAAATTCTTTCATCAGAATCTTCAATCCGGATACGAATGAAGAACTTTTAAAATATGAATTGGATGAGGACTTTTCTATTGAAACAGCTGTAGAATTCGGAAGAATCTATAACAGAAATGGGGAATGGAAATTTGAAGCGGTAGGAAGCGGACAAAGAGAAGGCCTTGAAAAATTTGTAGCAATTTATCAATAATTTATCATGGATAATCAACCCAATCAACCTATTGACCCACTTCAGTCAATTGAACCTCTTAAGACTTTTGAACCTGCACAACCGAGCCAGCCAGCTCAGAGTACAGCTCCGGTTCTGGTAGACAGAGATGGAAACGTTAACCTTACTCAGGTGCAGGAAGGAGAGCGCCAAAGATATGAAACACTGGCCAATTCTATTGATGAGACCAATCCTGGTTCTATCGTGAATTTCGGTTCGGAGCTTCAGAAGACTTTGGCTAACCAGAGTGACAGCTTTTTAGGAAATGTAAGAAGATCAAACTCCGGAGAGGTAGGAGAGCTGATCAACAATCTGTTGGTAGAGCTGAACTATGTTGACGTAGATGAGTTAAACAACAGCAATAAAGTAAAAGGTTTCCTGAGCAGATTGCCGTTCATGAAAAAAGTTATGACGCAGGTGGAAAATCTTTTTGCAAAATATGATAAGATCGTTAACAACATCGATCAGATTTCACATAAGGTAAATGCAGGAATCATTACTTCATCTAAAGATAATGCGGTATTGCAGACGATTTTCGACAGTAATATCAATTCCATCAAGCAAATAGAAGACCTTGTGGTGGCAGGAAGCCTGAGAATGGAAAGAGCAGGACAGGAACTTGCCGAAATGGAAGCCAACGTTCAGAATTATGCGGATTACCAGATTGCGGATAAAAGAGATTTCATTGCACGATTAGACAGAAGAATGGCCGATCTTAAAGTGGTTCGACTGATTATGATGCAGTCTCTGCCGCAAATCAGACTGGTACAGAATAATAATGTTTCCATTGCGGAAAAAGCTCAGACGATCCTTACGACTACACTGCCGGTTTGGAAAAACCAGCTTTCCTTAGCAGTGGCTATGTACAGACAGCAGCAGAATATTGAAATTCAGCAGAAAGTATCTTCTACTACGGAAGAGATTTTAAGAAAGAATGCGGAACGTCTCGGACAGAACTCAAGGAATGTGGCGAAGGCTAATGAGCAAACCATTGTGTCTGCCGAAACCTTGAGAGAAACCACCACCATGCTGATCAATACTTTGAATGAAGTAAAACAGATCCAAAAGCAGGGAGCGGAAAACAGAAGAAAGCTGGATCAGGATTTGCAAACACTGGAACACGAATTAAAAGCAAATATCAGAGGGTAATAATACAGTAAAAAAGTGGATGAGGAAGCGGTAAGCATAATGTCTCAAAGCAAAAGAAGATTAACGAAACTTAAGCTTCTTTCGAATTTCTTTGAAAATGTAGATATAATATCGATTTACATCAAAACAGATATTATACACAAGCTGTTTGAAGAAAATAAGACATTGGACTACAATAAGCTGGAGCTTTTTCATCTGCAATATACAGACAGTCTGATAGAACTGTTGAACAAGATCAAAAAGAAAAAAGAAAATGATCTGTTGGCTGTCATTAATGAAATTAATATCAATACGCAGTATATTACGGCTTTTGAAGAAAAGAAGGCAGATAGTTTTGAAATAGACCGGAAATTATATAGTGGTACCTTTTCTCAGCATCTAAAAAATATATACAAAGATCTTACGGAAGATAAGTTTACGGTGAACTGGAATGATGTTCTGTACTTTCATAAAAAATATGCGGCAGAATTCTACAGGATGGAGGCTGATGAAGAAAAACTGAAATCTCATTCAGTTCCTTCGTATCGATATCAGGATTATTCCATAGAAAGGAAGTTGTTGGGCAAGCTCAATATACAGAATTTCAAAGTCCGTTTTGTATGTGGCTACAGGATCAACAGGAATGAATATGAGCTGTTCAGGATATTTCAGTCTGATGAGCATTTTATATTCAATATTGAAGAGAAGAAAATGTATCTGATTGATGATGAGTTGTCTTATCTCGATACTTCGGAAAATGAGTCCAGTCAGATCTCAATCATCAATCAATTGAGGAGCAAAAATGAGGAGCTGGAAGAAACTATTCATGAAAAGAAACGGACTTTGCCTGACGATGTGGATTCTGTTTTAAAAGACTATCTTAGAAATCTTGAAAATGTGGACATCATGAGCAAAATTTTTGATGTGAATGAAGAAACCAATATTCTGCGGGCAATGCTGAATTTGAATATAAATAACTAAAGCAAAGAACGATTTTGCATATTTGCAGTTTAACGATTTCAAAAAAAATAATAACAACTAAACATAAAAAAATGGCTATTAATTTACAAAAAGGTCAAAGAATTAACCTGACGAAGGAAAATGGTACAGCGCTTACCCAGGCTTGTGTTGGAATCAACTGGGGAGCAATTGAAAAGAAAGGATTATTTGGAACAAAAAGAGAAGCAGTAGACCTTGACGGAAGCTGTATTTTATATGATTCAAACAAAAATGCAACAGAAATAGTATATTTCGGAAATCTGAAATCTAAAAACGGTTCTGTAAAACATAGTGGTGATGATTTAACGGGTGACGTTAACGGAGACGATGGACTAGATAATGAAGTGATCACGGTAGACTTCAGCCAGCTGGATTCTAATGTGGAATATGTGGCGATGGTGCTGAACAGCTATAAAGGGCAGGACTTCGGAACAATTCCTTTTGCTTCCATACGTATTTATGAAGGTTCTCCGACTAATGTAAGAGAAGTTTTCGCGAAATACGATATTGCTAATGATGCTTCTTTCAAAGGTCATGTTGCCATGGTAATGGGTGTTTTTTATAAAAGAAACGGAGAATGGAAATTCAATGCGATCGGAGATCCTACCGCTGATAAAAAATTGCAGGAAACCATTCAGACAGTTCAGCAAAAGTATTTATAAGCATTTATCAATCTGAAAATAATTAAAAGTGGCAATACCTGTTTTTACAGTTATTGCTTTTATACTATTAAATAATAACTATTAAAGTGGAACAAAGTCAAAGTATCCTGGATTTACATCCGGGCTTGGTGTGGGGATTCGCCATCACAGTCGTCATTATGTTGCTCCTGGATTTAGGGGTTTTCAATAAAAAGAGTCATGAGGTATCTTCAAAAGAAGCCACCATCTGGTCTATTGTATGGATCTCGCTATCCATGGTTTTTTCCGGGGTAGTGTATTGGGTATTCAACCAGGCTGAAGGCCATACTCTTGCTGTGGAAAAATTCACGCAGTATCAGGCTGCTTACTGGATAGAAAAGGCACTTTCGGTAGATAACCTGTTTGTGTTTATCCTTGTTTTCGGGTTCTTTAAAGTTCCCAAACATCTCCATCACAAAGTATTGTTCTGGGGGATCATCGGTGCATTGATATTCAGGGCCATATTCATTTTTGCAGGAATCGGTTTGATCAATATTACCTATCTTCCGGAGATGAATATATTTGGGGAGCCGGTGAAAATTAATGTTGTCATGACTCTTTTTGGATTATTTCTGGTCTATGCGGGAATCAAATCATGGGGTGAAGGCGAAGACGATGATAATGAAGATTTCAGCGATACACCGGGTGCAAGGCTGATCAAAAGTTTCTGGAAAGTTTCGGATAATTATGATGGAGATAAATTCTTCACCATTCAGAACGGAATCAAAATGGCTACCCCTCTTTTGGTGGTAGTAGGAGTTATTGAATTTACAGACGTTCTTTTCGCTGTGGATTCCATTCCGGCAATTTTTGCCATTTCAAATGACCCGTTCATTCTTTACACCTCGAATATTTTTGCCATTTTAGGGCTTAGATCACTCTACTTCTTATTGGCCAACTTTATTCATATGTTCAGTAAACTGCCTTATGGTCTGGCCATTATTTTAGCCTTTATCGGGGTTAAAATGCTGATTGCACCATGGGTGCATATCCCTTCACCGGTTTCATTGGGAATTGTAGGTGGCGTGCTATTGATTTCAGTTCTGTTATCAGTTCTGTTCCCTGAGAAAGTTACGGGAGATAAAGAATAATAAAAATAAATAATAGAAAGGCTTTACATTTTGTAAAGCCTTTTTTATTTGTATTTTAAAAGCTTATTGATCTTGAGTCTGGTTTGCATTGAAATTTTATAAGCTTCATGACGTAGCTTTTGTATTTTGCCAACAGGCTGGAAAACAGGCTTGCTTTCAAAAGGGTTAAATGACAGCATTTCATTTTCACAGGCATAGGGATTGAGTAAAGAATTCTTTTCGATCTTTATTTCTCCTATTTTGATGTAAGGTGAATTTTTCCATTCCACATTCAAACGGTTAATCGGCTGGTCCTTCAAATTATAGCAAATCTGGATAAGCACTTCAGCAGTATAATCATGAGACATAAAAAATTCTTTCATAGCCTCTTTCACTCCCATTTTCCTTTCAAAATTCTTGTCGATGGAAATTGGATTTAGTCTTATTTTGATCATATTTTCACCCAATCTATAAGCGCCAATCGAGAAATAGTCAAAGGATAAAATGAAATTTTTCCTCTTAAAGATAAATTGTATAGTTTTTTTAAGGAATGATAAGGTAAAAAAAGATGGGGTGGCTTTTAAAAGCTGTATGATCAAAGGAAGTACGTTGCCCCATTTTTTAAGAAATAATCTGTTGATGGCTGTAAATATTTTCAGAAAAGTGCTTACTGAATTAACGGGAAACAACGGAAAATTAACCAAAGGATAGTTGGCAATTGTGTTGCTATTTTCGTCTCTGACTTTTACGGAAAAACCATAAGCAGGAATATCGCTTTTATTCTTTTGGATTTTCAGATGGGCATTGGAAAACCGTATGATCAGGTCAAATTCCTCCTTATCAAAGAAGAGCCTCAGCTCATCAGGAATATCGTGATGGATAATAAATTTCCCTCTTGCTACTGCATATGTTTTAGCGTGTGCATTCCTTGTGGCATAATGTACGTCGCTTAAAGAAGATGATTGTTCAACAAAATCCGCAATACTTTTTTTATTAATTTCCAGAAGCTTTCTCTCTTCATCTGTTAACTCATCAAAAGCCTTATTATATTTCAAAGCATGATCTGTCATATATTTCTCAGTCCAATTATAAAGCCAAATATAACTTTTGAATATTAATAGACAGTTAACTGTAGTTTATCGAAATTGTTAACATTCCTGCACTTTTAATAATATTTTTGAATCATAAAATGGAATGATGTATGGACCATACAATTTTACTAAGGCTTTCTTTGGCTTTCATACTGATGATGCATAGTATACCCTCCATAATCAGTGGGGATATCAACAGTTTTGGAAAAGATTATCTGGATGGGATAGGATTTTTTCCGTTCGGAATTTATATAGCCTGGATGGTAAAATTGATCCATGTTTTTTCTATATTTTGTCTGGTAGCAAATAGATTTTTAAAGATAACGGCGATAGCCAATATTCTGATTTTCATAGTCGGCATTATTTTGATACATGGTAAAGAAGGTTGGTTTGTAGTAGGCGGAGGCAGAAATGGCGTGGAATTCAGCCTTCTTCTTATCATGTGTTTTCTGAGTGTTGCCTTCCCGAAAGAATTCCTTCATTTCAAGAAAAAGAATGCTTCGTAGATGAGAACGTGCTGTTAGTAGATTTTTACGAGATAACATTTTATGAATGAAGAATTTTGCTCCATAATAATTGGAGCAATTTTTTTAGCTTTATCCAATGAACGAAAACAAATTAAAACATCATATCTATTTTTGGATATTTTATTTTCTGTTAGAGATTCATGCAGAATTTGCCTATCTTTTGGAAGCACTTAAACATCTGTCTCTTTCAAAACCGTTGATATTTTATTATTCGGTCTTATCAGAGTTTTGTTTTTTGTTTTCAGAAATTCCGTGTTTTTATCTTTTTCTGGCGGTTGCGGACGGGAGAGTTCCTCTGTTTCATTCAGTATGGAAAAAAATAGTCGCAACAATCCTTATTATAGTTCTTGGAATAATAGCCTTCAGATTAATTTGTCATGATTTTGTCTACCCTGTTATTTATGGAATCGAAGAAGACATTTCAAGGTTCTCCCGGTTTGGGATTTTCAATGCCGTAATGAATATTATTTTTGCCATGGCTTTAGGCTTTGGTTTTGAAAAGTCCAGGCAGCAGATAGAACTTCAGAAATACCTGAACGATATTAAAACTGAAAAATACCACAACGAAATTAAATTTCTAAAAGCCCAGATCAATCCGCATTTCCTGTTCAATACCCTTAATAATATTTATGGGCTCTCCCTGAAGAAAGCAGACGAAACCCCTGAAATTATCCTCAAGCTATCCAAAATGATGCGGTTTAATATTTATGAATCCAATCATAATATTTCCATTTTCAAGGATATTGATAACATAAAGGACTTTCTGGATATTCAAAAGCTAAGGTACCGGAATCTCGATCTTGAATTTACAGAGGATATTGATAATCCTTCCCAGGAGATCTCTCCGCTCATCCTCTTACAGTTTATAGAAAATGCTTTTAAACATGGAGCTTCAGAAAGTTTGCAACGTGCCTATATCCATATTCATATACAACTTAAAAACGGAACTTTATTATTTACCATTGAAAACTCCAGGGAAAATCATGTAAAAGATACCACCAAAATCGGGATGACCAATATCAAAAGACAGTTGGAAATCCTGTATCCGGATCACAGTCTTACAATTGATGAGCAGAATGAAAAATATTCAGTTGCTCTAAAAATAAACTTTAATAATGGAAACTCAGAAAAAATATAATTGCCTGATCGTGGAAGATGAACCCATCGCTGCAGAAATCATTGAAAACTACATCCTTCGGAATAACGATCTGGCCATCACAGGAAAATGTGCGGATGCGGTTCATGCAGCAAATATATTATCTTTCAACAAAGTTGACCTTTTGTTTCTGGATATGAACCTTCCGGTGGTCAAAGGCTTTGATTTTTTAAGGAAACTCAGCGATCCTCCTTTTACAATAGTCACCACTGCCTACCAGGAATATGCTTTGGAGGGATATGATTTTGATATTGTAGATTATCTGATGAAACCTGTTTCTTATGAGCGATTTCAGATTGCACTTAATAAATTCAGGCATTTGGCAGAAGCGGAAGAAGCACTCATGGAAGCCGTTAATAGCGATTATATTTTCATCACCATCAGAAAAAAGCAGTATAAAATTTACCTTGAAGACATTTATTATATTGAAAGCTTCCGCGAATATATTACAGTACATACAAAGAAACAATCCATAACGGTAAAAATGCCGATCAGCAAGATGGAAAATATGCTGAATACTTCAAGATTTATCCGCATTCATAAATCTTATATTGTTTCTTTAAAAAAGATTGAAGGCTTTTCAGCTGCAGAAATAATAATTAATAATAAAAAGCTTCCTATAGGCCGGACTTATAAAAATATCCTGAAGGAAATTAAAATCTGACTAAGTTCTCAATGACTCATTGGAAAGCACTTGTTATTTTTAATTTATCTTTGTAAAAATATTCAACAATGGGAGTGTCAGATTTATTAGCCAAACGTAAAAAAGAGCAGGCGGAAAAAAACCTTAAGGAAGGGAAAGCCTATATGGAAGAATACGGCAAAAGAGAAAGCGTGGTACAATTGCCAAGCGGTTTGCAGTATGAAATCATTACCGAAGGAGACGGCCCGAAACCAGGTCCGAAATCCACAGTGAAATGTCATTATCACGGAACTACCATTGCCGGTAAAATCTTCGATAGCTCTGTAAAAAGAGGTACACCGGCTTCTTTTCCTTTAAACAGGGTGATTGAAGGATGGACAGAAGCCCTTCAGTTAATGCCTGTAGGAAGCAAATGGAGACTGATCATTCCACCACATTTGGCATATGGAGATCAGCAGATCAGCAAAGAGATTGGACCTAACAGCACGCTGGTTTTTGAAGTTGAGCTATTAGATATAAAATAAGGAGTACCTTAAATATAAATTAAAATTGACCAGTACTAAGGTCAATTTTTTATTTTGTATTATATTAGTATAACAATTGATAAACCTTTTTGCTTCACGCTGTTGTTTGTGATCATCCGTTGAAAAATAGATTGAATGAAAAAAATATTTTACCTTATTGCGATCTTGAGCGTATTGACTTCTTGTGTATCCAAAAAGAATCAGACGATTAAACAAAATATTCTTACCCTGAAAGACAGTTACTGCAAAGCTCCGTTCAAATATAATTATACCAATACAATACCTTCGTATAATTCAGACTCTATTTTAACGGCCAATAAGGAATTGAGAGGAATGTTCTCCGATCAAAGTATTTTGATTTTAAATGCATTGGACAACCTTGATGAAGTTCACCAGATCATCAAGCTTAAAAAAGACTCAGCCATCACTTCCCAGGTAAAAGTTTTGCAACTTAAAGGCAAGATCAACAGCAAAATTACGATTGCCTTAACGGAGCTTGATGCTGTAGCCGCAGAATTCGATTGTGAGGGAGAAAGAGTGGCACAAATAGGGAATTATGTAGATAACCTCAATGATTCCAGAAATAATAAACTCATTTTATATTCAATTGTTGCCGGAGCAGCGGCTTCCATTGCAGGAGGTATCATTAAAGATGACGGATGGAGCAGTGCTGTAGATATTGGAGGAGGAGCTTTAGGAGCCGGTTTTGGATTAGCCACTTTAAATCCAAAAGGCAAAAAAGTGGAATTTATCCATCAGAGAAATCTTTTAAGAGATATTTGGCGTGAAAAACTGGAATCCCCCAATTTCCCGCCTTTCATCTGGTATATGTATACTGAAAAGAAGTTCTCCAACAAAGAATCTCATTCGATCATTCAGAATATGAAAGAAAGATGGCTTCATTATCAGTTTGATGATAACAAGGAGGCAGCAGACCAGTCTGTTATCTTCAGTGACGGAGGATTTTACAGAGCAGACGATCTTCATAACCGGGCCGCAATGCTCAATCAGATGCAGTCGGCGACAAGAACCATTAATCAGAATATCAATTATTTATTACTGGATCTGGACCGTTTGATCTTATGATAAAAAATAAATGTAATAAAATTTGTTACATTTAAAAATTTGTTTTACCTTTGCCTCGTAATTACAATGAACAATACAAGATTTGCTACGGCAGTACATATTATGACTCTACTGGAAAAAAGCCCTCAGGAATGGTTAACTTCTGAGTGGATGGCAGGTAGTATCAATATAAATCCTGTGATTGTTCGCAAAGAGCTCAGTGTTTTAAGAGAAGCTGGCTTAATTATAAGCAGACAAGGGAAAGAAGGAGGAAGCAGGCTTGCCAGAAATCCTGAATCCATCAGTATTTCTGAAATTTATTCGGCAGTAAAGAATACCGAAGTTTTAGGAAAGAAAAATCAGAATCCTAATCCGGCTTGCAGTGTCGGAAAGGAAATCAACGTTCATTTGAACACTCTTTTTGATGAAACAGATCAGTTGGTAATCAGGTTTTTAGGAAATAAATCATTGAAAGAGTTCAGTGATCAGTTTCAATAAATTTTTTTTAATCATAAATGTAACAAAAATTATTACAATTAAAAATAAAAGAATATGAAAAAAGTAGCAGTAATCGGTGCGACAGGATTTGTAGGTTCGCACGTAGTGAAAGAATTGGAAAACAGAGGATATGAAGTACAGGCTATTGTAAGAGATGCCTCTAAAATTCAGCAGAACGAAAAAGTAACCGCCAAAAGCATTGATATTAATAATGTAGAAGAACTTGCGGAAGGTTTAAAAGGAAGCGATGCCGTGATCAGTACCTTTAATGCGGGATGGACCAATCCGAATCTTTACCAGGATTTCCTTACAGGATCTGAAAATATTGAAAAAGCAGTAGAGCAGTCAGGCGTGAAAAGGCTGATAGTTGTGGGGGGAGCAGGAAGCCTTTATACTCCGGATAACATCCAGATTGTTGATACCCCGGATTTCCCTGAGGCTTACAAACCGGGAGCAGCTGCAGCAAGAGATTATTTAAATAAAATCAAAGAAAACAATACATTGGATTGGACGTTCTTCAGCCCGGCAATAGAAATGAATGCAGCCAACATAGGAACAAGAACAGGAAACTACAGAACTTCTTTAGAAACTCCGGTATTCGATGAAAATGGAAGAAGTATTCTTTCTGTAGAAGATGTTGCCGTTGTTTTAGTAGATGAATTGGAACAGAACAACCACATCCGCGAACGTTTTACCGCAGCTTATTAATATGATAATCAAACCACAAAAGACACAAAAGTGTTTATCATTTCACATAGCTTTTGTGACTTTGGTGGTTGAAAGATAAAAATTTAACCCTTTATCATCAACTCAAAAAAAATAAAATGATACTTAAAAAGAAATTATTCTCACTCTTATTATTGCTTGGTTTTACAGGTATTCTGTTAGCAGGCAACTTAAAAATCAAAGTCTATAATCCGGGGACAAAAGCCATTTTCCCGATTACCTCAACGATTATTTATGGTGATAAAGAAGCCATACTTGTTGATGCCCAATTCCAGAAACAATATGCAGAACAATTGGTTAAAGAAATAAAAGCAACCGGAAAGAATCTAACAACTGTTTTCATTTCTCACAGCGATCCGGATTTCTATTTTGGGCTCGATGTTATCAAGAAAGCATTTCCGAAAGCAAAAATTATTTCGACAGCCCAAACCGCTTATTTGATCTCAGCGTCAAAAGATGATAAACTGGCTGTTTGGAAACCGCAACTGAAAGAAGACGCCCCTTCGGAAATTATCGTTCCTGAAGCTGTGAATGCAATTCCCGATCTCGAAGGAAATAAAATTGAGATCAGACAAAACCCGGAAGATCCTGCCCATAGTTTCCTTTGGATCCCTTCCATCAAAACCATCGTAGGCGGAATTTCAGTTTCTACAGACTCTCATCTTTGGATGGCGGATACACAAAATGAAAAAGCCATTGATCAATGGATCGGACAGATCGATGCTATGAAAACATTAAAACCGGAACAGGTAGTTCCATCTCATTTTGCCAAACAATCCCTTTCTCCAAACGCCCTTGATTTTGTTGAAAGCTATCTGGAAAATTATAAAAAGGCAGTTACAGGAAATAAATCATCAGATGACGCCATAAAGTTCTTGCTGAACAAATATCCAAATCTTCCCGGAAAAGACGAATTGGGGATGGGCGTAAAAGTATTTTTCGGGAAAATGAAATGGGATTTAAAATCTCCTTATCCGGCGATTGGAAGAAAAGTGGAAGCCGATTTGGGCGGAATGAAATTTGTCCTGGAATTTAAAGATCATAAAACAATGACTTTTGTAGGTACGGAAGGCACTTTGAAAGGTGCTACGGACACCGTGCAGTATACAGCCGTTGAAGTGGCTAAAAATGTCTTCATGGTCTATTGGCATGAACCCAAAAGAGGAGACAATGTCACCCATGTACAGGATTATAGCAATAACGTAGTCTATACGAATATTGCTGGAACGGACTGATCATTTTTACACCTTAAAGGGACTTTGAAAATTTTAGAATAGTAAATCCAGATGAATAAAAAAGCTTCGGCGGCTGTCTTTGACAGCCGCCGAAGCTTTTTTATTTTATAAGTTCATAAATAATTTCGGATTCACCGGAGTATTGTTTTTGTGTACTTCATAATGAAGATGAGGTCCTGTAGAACGTCCGGAATTCCCGGATTTGGCAATTACCTGACCCACTTTTACCTTATCATTGGTTTTTACCACCAATTGAGATAAATGTCCGTAAAGAGTGGCAAGGCCGTTTCCATGAGAAACGATCACACAATTTCCATAACCTCCTTTTTGTCCGGAGAAAATTACGGTTCCTGCAGCAGCAGCTCTTACATCGGAGCCAAAGGCAACAGCAATATCCAGCCCTTTATGAAATTGCATCTGGTCAGCTTCCGCAGGTGGATTGTTTCCTTCGGCTGAAACTTTAGAGCCTGTAGTAGCAACAGATTTAGCAGAACTTGTAGAAGTTGGGGCAGCAGCGGTATTATTCGCTTTTGGAGTTACCATTACTTTTACTTCTCTTTTATTTCCATAGCTGTCTGTAAGTTCAATTGTTTTTTCAACAGGTTCAGCTTTTACTTCCGGTTTTGACGCCGAAGCAACAGCAGGAGCAGCTTTAGACCCTGTTGAAGGAGATTTTACAGAAGCAAAAACCCTTTTAAAAGGAATCGGATTTTTTCTGATGCCGAAATTAGACGAAATATATCCGTCTGTAGGCATTCCCAAAGGGACCTGCATCAGTTTATTTTGTAAATCCATTAAATATTGGCTGTATCGGTTGGCTTGTTTCGCCAGGTAAACAGAATTGGAAATACTGTCTTGGCTAAGGATCATCAGTTTTTCATTAGAGATGCTTTTTGATTTCAGGAATGAATTCAGCTGCGTTACGGTCTGATCTACTAAAGTGAGATCCGTTTTCATTTTTAAGTAATCTACACTGTCTCTTTCAGTGTTTATTTTGACAAGGTTTACTTCATACATTTTGTCATCTCTTTCGGAAAACAGTTTAGCGATGAAAATACCTTGCGCAAAAACTACTAATAAAAGTCCTCCGAGAAGGATATTTATGTTCTTTTTGCTGTTTAGAAATTTCTTCATATTTCTTCTCTTAGTATTAAAATAACGGTTTTTAAAAGCGTGCAAATTTAATTAAAAATAAGTTTTGAGGGTTATTTTTAACAAAAATTTAGTTATTTCTGTATTTAACGCCCAATTAAATATTTAATTGTGTTCAAGTGTTAATTTTTTCAGAAATCGGATTTTATCATACATCAAAAGCTTTCTTACGTCTTTGTTTTAATATATTTGCAGTTCACATTTCAATTATGGCGAAAAAGAAAACAATTTCAGAATCTTCAGGTCCGAAAAAAAATAAAAACGAAGTTTCCGTAGGAGTAGTAGGAAGCGGAAGTTTTGCGACGGCTATTGTGAAAATGCTGGTTGAAAACTGTAAAGTAGTGCATTGGTGTGTAAGAAGCGAATTTGTGAAAGGAGCCATCGAACTTCGTGGTCATAACCCTACTTACCTTACAGCAGCTACTTTTAACCTTAAATCGCTGAAACTTACAACGGATATTAACGAACTGGTTTCCGCATGTGATATTATCGTATTGGCAACGCCGTCCATTTATCTTTCCGATACGTTGGATAAAATGAACTGTGATTATAAAGACAAAATCTTTGTTTCTGCCATTAAAGGGATCATTCCCAAAGTCAACGATGTTGTAGCTCATTACCTGAGAGATGAATTCCAGATCGGTTTTAGAAACCAGGCGGTTATTGCAGGGCCATGTCATGCAGAAGAGGTGGCGATGGAAAGGTTATCTTACCTTACGATTGCCGCTGTAGAAGATGAAACTTCAGAGAAGCTGGAAAATATTTTTAATTCCGATTTTATTAAAGTGCATTCCAGCAAAGACATTTTAGGGAATGAATACAGCGCGATCCTTAAAAATATCTTTGCCATCGGAGCCGGAATTGCCAGCGGATTGGGATATGGAGATAACTTTACGGCAGTTTTCGTTTCCAATGCCATCCGTGAAATGGAGACTTTCCTGGAAGCCATTTATGAAGCACCGAGAGACGTCAACGAAAGCGCTTATTTGGGAGACCTTTTGGTAACCGCTTATTCATTATTCTCAAGAAACAGAAGCTTGGGAAATCTTATCGGAAAAGGATACACCGTAAAATCTGCGATCCAGTCCATGAATATGGTGGCGGAAGGATATTATGCGGCAGATTCCATCTACAAAACAGCGAAACAAAAAGGCCTTAAACTTCCGATCATCGATACGATTTACGGAATCCTTTATGAAGGCAAAAATGCCGAAAAACAATTCAGAAAGCTTACAACAAAATTGAATTAATAATTCCATTGAACTATATAATAACACCAATGAAATTCATTGGTGTTTTTTATGGCTTTTTTTGAAGAAAAATTAACGTGTTAAAAACGTTAAACACATTCCCATTCTTAAAACTTTTCACGAAATTCGTGATAAAAATACAGTTTATGTCACATTCACTCACAAGCAGAACACCTAAACCTGCCTATGATGTTGTCCTCATAGGAGGCGGAATTATGAGCGCCACTTTAGCCACTTTACTTCACGAATTTGATCCCAATTTGGAAATTGCCATCTTTGAACGGCTGGGAAGATTTGCTAAAGAAAGTACCGCAGCTTGGAATAATGCTGGAACCGGGCATTCCGCTTTTTGTGAACTGAACTATACTCCTGAAAAAGAAGACGGAACCATTGATATTTCCAAAGCAGAAAGTATCGCAGAACAGTTTGAGATCTCTAAGCAGTTTTGGGCTTATCTGATCACCAAAGGATATATACAACAGCCTAAAGATTTCATTAATTCCTGCCCGCATATGAGCCTGGTGTTTGGCGAAAGAGATGCAGGGTATCTTAAAAAACGCCATGAAAAAATGATACAATCTGTTCTATTCTCCGGAATGGAATTTTCTACAGATCATGAAAAGCTTAAAGAATGGATTCCCCTGGTCATGAGCAAAAGAAACCAATCTGAAACCATGGCAGCCACTAAAATGGACATGGGAACAGACGTCAACTTCGGGACTTTAACGAGAAAGATGGGCAGACATTTGCTTGAAGATTCCAATGTAGAGGTATTCCTGTATCATGAAGTAAAAGACATTGATCCCCGCGAGGACGGAAAATGGGAAATGAAAGTAAAGGACAGGATCCATAACCATAAGCAGGAAATAGTGGCGGATTTTGTTTTCATTGGAGCTGGTGGATATGCATTACCGCTATTAGACAGTTCTGATATTAAAGAAAGTGAAGGTTATGGAGGTTTTCCGGTTTCCGGACAATGGCTGGTAACTCATAATCAGGAGCTTGTGGAAAAACATCATGCAAAAGTGTATACGCAGGCAACGGTAGACGCCCCGCCGATGTCCGTTCCTCACCTGGATTTAAGAATTATTGATGGGAAGAAAGCTCTTCTTTTCGGTCCTTTTGCAGGATTTTCAACCAAATTTCTGAAGGAAGGAAGCTATCTGGACCTGCCCGAGAGTATCAACACTAAAAATATAAGATCTCTTTTTGGAGCATGGTGGCATAATATACCTTTAACCAAATATCTTATCCAACAGGTAGCCATGAATAAAGCACAGCGAATGCAGCATTTGAGAGAATTCATTAAGGATGCTAAAGAAGATGACTGGGAATTGAAAGTAGCCGGACAAAGAGTACAGATCATTAAAAAGGATGAAAAAGAAGGCGGTAAGCTTGAATTCGGGACAGAAGTAGTGGTGAATAAGAAAGGAACGATAGCATCACTCTTAGGCGCGTCTCCAGGAGCCTCCACGGCAGTACATGCCATGCTGAATGTTATTGAAAAGTGCTTTCCGGGTAAACTCGAAGGAGAATGGAAAGATAAACTTCTGGAAATGGTTCCTTCCTATGGTCAAAAGCTGGCCGGAAACCCTGAACTTACTAAGAAAGTGAGAAATTATACCAAAGAAAAACTGGAATTAGAATATTAAAAAAGTGAATAGTGAATCGTCAATGTGAATCGATAGGCATTTGAAATCATTGACTATTCACAATTGACCATCAATTATGTCTGAAACAATTACAAAACCGATCATTGTAAAAGAAATCCTGGAATCCCTTCAGACTAAAGTAGAAGAGGAGAAACAAGTGATTGTGCATTGCTGTTTTCCGGCTTCCCCTTTTTTGGGAAATCTGATCCGGATTTGGCATTCTACCTATCTTTTCGATAATCAGTCTGAGCATAGGAGCAAACTGATCCACGCAGAGAATATTTCCATATTCCCGTATTGGACGCCAGTTCCTTTTATGCAGGATTTTTGGTTTACGTTGGTTTTTTCGGGGCTTCCAAGAGATTGTAAAAGTTTTGATCTTAAAGAAGTCATTCCTGAAGAAGGCGGTTTCTTCGTAGAATCCATCAAAAGGAACTCTTCAGATATTTACAGAGTTAAAATTTCAGAAGCCTATTAATTTCTATGGAAGTCAGAGAAAAGAAATTGAAACAGATCTTGGATTGGGCCGAGAAAAATCCCGATATCCGTGTTGTTCTGTTAACCAGCTCTCTGGTAAATCCGTATGCTCCTGTTGATGATTTCAGTGATCTGGATATTGAACTGGTATTTGAAAATATGGAACAGTATAAGGAGGATAAAAAATGGCTGGAACTTTTCGGAAAACCGATTTCAATGGTAGAAGAAGACGAAACCTTTTTCGGAGGTAAGCATGCCATGAAAATGATATTGTATGAAGATCATGTGAAAGTTGACTTTAAATTATACTCGAAATCAGAATTTATCCAAGAAACAAAGCAGGAAACCCTGAATGAAGACTGGGATGTAGGTTATAAGGTTTTGATTGACAAAGATGTTCTGACTGCCCATTTGAAACCTCCTACTTATGCGTCAGTAATGATCCAAAAGCCTGCGGAACAACATTTTCAGCAATTGATCAACGATTTCTGGTGGGATACCACTTATGTTGCCAAATGTCTTAAGCGCAGGGATCTGTTTTATGCCAAGTTCATGTCTGAAAATGTGATTAGAACAGATTATTTGGTTCCTTTGCTGGAATGGTATATTGCAAGCGAATATAACTGGGAAAAAATTACCACGAATAAGCACGGCAGGCTTTTCAGAAAATATCTGTCTCCTGAGCTTTGGGAAAGAATTGAAACCACCTTTTCAGGAAGCAATATTGCAGAAAACTGGAACGCTTTATTTGCTTATGCAGATTTAGTTCACGAAATAGGTATGGAGCTTTCGGAAAAAATGAACTACATTTATCCTGCACAAACAGAAAAAAAAGTAAGAAAATACCTTCACGAAGTGAAAAACCTGTAAAATATATAAGAATTAATTTATGAAAAGATATATAATCCTGTTCCTGATCCTACCATTGTTTGTTTTGGCTCAGAAAAATTCAAAAGAAATGGCGGAAATTAAAAAATTTCAGAAAGAACTGAATGCAGAATATCTGAGTCCAAAAGAAACACCTTTACGTGGAGATAATTTAGCTCGCTTTAAAGAACATCCATTCTTTCCCGTAGACCTGAAATACAGAGTTGCCGCCCGAATTTCTAAAACAGAAAATGCAATACCTTTTGAAATTCCAACCTCTTCCGGAAAAACCAAGCTTTATATAGAATATGGCAGGGTTAATTTTAAGCTGGACGGAAAACCATACTCACTCACTTTATATCAAAGTCTGGATCTTATCAAACAGGAAAAATATAAAGACTATCTTTTTTTACCTTTTCGAGATGCCACCAATGGAAAAGAAACATACGGCGGCGGAAAATACATGGATTTGAGAATTCCTAAAAAAGGAAATACCATTATATTGGATTTCAATCAATCTTATCAACCGTATTGCGCTTATAACGCCCATGATTACAATTGCCCGATTGTCCCGGAAGAAAACAAGCTTCCGATAGAAATCCGTGCAGGAGTGATGTACGAAGATATTTATCATCATTAATATGGTCAGCTTACAATTTTTTCAACCCGAAGATCTTCCTGACCTGAATTACGAACTGGACGAAACACAATCACAGTTTACGGCAATGGCAGAGGAGGCATTACAGCGGATCAGAGAAAGACAAGATGATCTGGCTCATCCCGTGACTATTTTTTATAGGGAAAAAGCAGCCGGTTTTTTTGTGTTGGATTTTGGAGATGATAAATTCGATCTTACGGATAATCCTGATTCGGTTTTGGTTCGTTCATTATCCATTAACCCCGCTCTTCAGGGAAAAGGCATAGGGAAATCGGCCATGCAGAAAATAGATGACTTTATAAAAGATAATTTCAAAGATTGTCATGAAGTTGTACTGGCCGTAAATAAAAAGAATACTTCTGCTTTTGAATTATACCTGAAAACAGGATACCTCTATGAAGGAAAAACAAGGATCGGAAGAAACGGACCACAATACCTCATGTACAAAAAACTTTAAGAAAAATTTAATTCCCTGTTTTCTGTTTGGCGTGATACTTTCTGTTAACTTTGAGTAACATCAAATCAAAAACTATGGAAATATCACTTCGAAACCAGGTGGCTATTGTTACCGGAGCTTCAAGCGGAATCGGTACCGGAATTGCCCAATCACTCGCTTCGGCAGGAGCAGCAGTTATTGTCAACCACTCCTCCGAAA
Organism: Chryseobacterium barbadense; assembly: GCF_042849955.1. NCBI lineage: Bacteria > Pseudomonadati > Bacteroidota > Flavobacteriia > Flavobacteriales > Weeksellaceae > Chryseobacterium > Chryseobacterium barbadense. The sequence goes on along the minus strand of NZ_BAAFHL010000007.1, from coordinate 61,621 downwards.
GATCTCTGGATGATGCTAAGACAGTTGTAAAAGAGATTACGGATGCAGGGGGAAAAGCGATTGCTTACCAATGTGATGTTTCCAAAGAGGATCAGGTGATCAAAATGTTTCAGGACGTAATAGCAGAATTGGGAACCGTTGATATTTTAGTCAACAATGCAGGAATCCAGAAAGATGCAAAATTTACGGAAATGACCATCGATCAATGGAACGCCGTGATAGGAGTCAATCTTACAGGCCAGTTTCTTTGTGCAAGAGAAGCGATTAAAGAGTTCTTACGACGGGGAATTGATACTTCACGTTCCGCAGCCTGCGGAAAAATTATTCATATCAGTTCAGTACACGAGGTGATCCCCTGGGCGGGACATGCCAATTATGCTGCAAGTAAAGGTGCCATCAGAATGCTGATGCAGACTTTGGCGCAGGAATATGGAGCGGATAAGATCCGGGTTAATTCTATTTGTCCGGGAGCTATTCAGACACCTATTAATACCAATGCATGGAGTACACAGGAAGCCATGAATTCCCTTCTTACCCTCATTCCATATAACAGAATCGGCCAGCCTCAGGATATCGGTAATCTGGCTGTGTTTTTAGCAAGCGATGCCTCAGATTATATTACCGGAGCCAGTATATTTATTGATGGTGGAATGACCACTTTTGAAAGCTTTTCTACAGGAGGATGATACTAGTTTATAGTTGAGAGTTATAAGTTAAGAGTATTCGGCTTTAGCTTAACTTTGATCGTTGAGTATCGAAAGCAAAGTTTAAGCTAATATTTTTATAAAACTTATGGTTAAATTTACTATCAATATTTAATCCTGACATCCTCTTAGCTATAAACCTAATTCATAATTCATAACTCATAACTCAATACACCTATGACTGAAAAGCAAAGAATTCCGGATATCTCATGGAAAAAATGGGGACCCTATGTGAGCAACAGAGAATGGGGATTGGTACGCGAAGATTACAGTAACAACGGAGATGCCTGGAATTATACCCGACACGATATGGCAGAATCCAAAACGTACAGATGGGGTGAAGAAGGAATTTGCGGAATCTGTGATGATTTGCAGCAGCTTGTTTTCTCAATAGGTTTTTGGAATAAGAAAGATAAAATAGTAAAAGAGCGATTTTTTGGCTTGACCAATGATCAGGGAAACCATGGAGAAGACGTAAAGGAATATTTTTATTACCTGGATTCCACACCTACCCATTCTTATATGAAAATGCTGTATAAGTATCCTCAAAACGCTTTTCCTTATGATGATCTTTTGAAAATCAACAGTGAAAGAAGCAAGGAGGAGCCTGAATATGAGCTGATTGATACCGGTATTTTCGATCAAAACGAATATTTTGACATTTTCATCGAATATGCCAAAGAAAGCCAGTCAGATATGCTCGTAAAACTGACCATTATCAATAAGTCCGGAAAGAAGGCACCATTGATCATTTTGCCTACGATTTGGTTCAGGAATACATGGAGTTGGGGATATGATGATTATAAACCTCAATTATGCTCAGAAGAAGCCAATTGTATTAAAGTAAACCACAAAAACCTGGAAGTAAAAAATGTATATGCCAAACAATCTTTGAAAGTCCTGGTCTGTGATAATGAAACCAACTCCGAAAAGCTGTACGGCTCACCCAATACATCCAAATACTGCAAAGACGGGATCAATGAATTTGTTGTAAACGGGAATACTCAATCCATCAATCCAAAAGATATAGGAACCAAAGCCTCTTTTTTTATTGATGAATATTTTCAGGCTGAAGAAATCAAAACCTTTGAATTCAGGATTACGGATAAAGATCTCGCCCAGCCTTTTAAAGCATTTGATGAAATCTTGGCATGGAGACAAAAAGAAGCAGATGAATTTTATGCGGAAATTCAGGCGGAAATCTCATCTGATGTTGAGAAAATGGTCCAAAGTCAGGCTTTTGCGGGATTGCTTTGGAATAAAATGTTCTATCATTATAACGTGGAAAAATGGCTGAAAGGTGATCCGGCAGAAGTAAAGCCTCCGAAATCCCGTGAAAGGATAAGAAACTATGACTGGAAGCACCTCAACAATGAGCATATTATTTCCATGCCCGATAAATGGGAATATCCTTGGTATGCAACGTGGGATCTGGCTTTCCATGCCATAAGCTTTTCTCTGATCGATCCTGATTTTGCCAAACATCAGCTGAAGCTTTTCCTTTTTGAATGGTATATGCATCCGAACGGCCAACTTCCGGCTTATGAATGGAATCTGAGCGACGTGAACCCACCCGTTCATGCGTGGGCTACTTTCCGGGTCTTTAAAATTGACGAATATTTAAAAGAGAAACCGGATATTGAGTTCCTGGAAAGTGCATTTCAGAAATTGACGATGAATTTTACCTGGTGGGTCAATAAAAAAGACAATAACGGCAACAATATTTTTGAAGGTGGATTTTTAGGATTGGATAATATCGGGGTTTTTGACAGAAACGCAGTGCTTCCGAATGGCGACCAGCTTGAACAATCGGACGGAACCAGTTGGATGGCGATGTTTGCCCTGAATATGATGAGAATTGCGTTGGAATTGGCACAATACAACAAGGTGTATGAAGAAATGGCGACCAAGTTTTTCGAGCATTTTCTGTCCATTGCCAACTCATTGGATAATATGGGGGACGAAAATTTCAGCCTCTGGGATGAAGAAGACGAATTCTTCTATGATGCTCTTGCTTCCAATGATTGCAGCCACATGTATTTAAGACTAAGGACTATCGTAGGTTTAATTCCTATGTTTGCGGTTGAGGTGATTGACGATGAGATGATTGAAAATCTTCCGAATTTTAAAAGCAGGATGAACTGGGTACTGGAAAACAAGCCTGAGCTGGCCGCTCTCGTTTCTCATTGGGAAGTAAAAGGGCAGGATTCAAAGCATTTGCTTTCTCTTTTGCGTGGTCATCGTTTAAAAAGATTATTATACAGGATGCTGAATCCAAAGGAATTTTTAAGCGATTATGGGGTTCGTGCATTGTCTAAAGAATATGAACAAAATCCTTATCATTTGAATTTAAACGGAACAGATTACAGCGTAAAATATACTCCTGCGGAAAGTGATAGTGATCTTTTCGGCGGAAACAGCAATTGGCGTGGGCCGGTTTGGTTCCCCATCAATTTTTTAATTATTGAAAGCCTTCAGCGATTTTTTTTCTATTATAGCCCTGATTTTTTAGTAGAATATCCTACAGGAAGTGGAAATTACTTTAATCTGGATCAGATTGCAGATGCTTTAAGCAAAAGATTATCCAGAATATTCTTAAAGGATGAAAACGGAAACCGTCCTGTGAACGGGCAGTATTCAAGATTTCAAACCGACCCTGATTTCAGGGATTATATCTTATTCTATGAATATTTCCATGGGGATAATGGGCGTGGAGTCGGGGCATCTCACCAGACAGGGTGGACTGGTTTGATTGCCAAAATTTTACAGCCTAGATTTTCCAGGAAAAAAATGGCGGAATCTGAAACCAGAATGCCGGATGAAGCGAAATCGTAACATCGTTGAATTATAAATCTGTAGAATATGGGTGTGTTTTAGGTGTAGGTTTGTCATTCAGCGGAACGCAGTGGAGTGTGGAATCTGTATTTTTATTATGTAGCCGTTGAAATTTCTACGGAATGACAAATACTAAGCATACAATCGTTTTTGGCGGAAAACAATTTTGCCTTATTCAAAAATCTGTTGAATTACTTCTAAGGAAGCTGGTATTCTGAAATCCGTAATATGATAATGATAGTATACCAAAAGACTGTCCAGGAAGTTTTTTCTGATTTGCGGATGAATTTTTACCTGATAAGGCTGTTCAGAGGTGAGAATATTTTTCCAGATCCCGGAAATTTCCTCATTAAATAACTGATGGGTTAAACCATGTGAAAATGTACCTGTTTCCGGATCTAAATACCTTCCTTCATTAATTAGAGGAGCAACTCCCTGGATCTTTAAAATTTTAATAAGGAAAATCAAATGACATTGATAATTATGTTGAATCAATTCATCAATCAACTCATCAATGCTTAAGAATATTCCCGGATTTTTATTCTCATGCCTCAAAATCTGGTTCAACACATCGGATATAAAAAATACAACCGTATTAGCTTTGATATCCGTATACATATCATGATTTCGTACAAGTTCAAACTTAGAAACAGATTGTATACTATTTCCCTTCGCTGAGTTGATGGAAAAATTAAGCTGATTCAAAGGTAAAAGAAGCGCCTTCTTCTTGTTCCTTTTAGAATACACTCCCTTCAGAAAATAACTTTGAAAGCCGTCTTCTTCTGTAAAACAATGCAAAACCGCATCATTTTCCCCATATTTTATAAATGAAAGTAAAAATCCTTTTTGTGAGTTCATTAATTCACCACAGCTATTTTAGCGGTAGCTTTATCCGATCCGTCTTCATTAGTCATTAAAACAAAATAAATCCCGGAAGCTACTCTGGAACCTCTCTGGTTATTGAGATCCCATTCGTAATAGCCACCTCTTGCCACAGCCGAATGCACTACGTTTCCTGCTGCATCGGTAATTCTTATATTGGCTTTTTCCGCAAGACCTTTGATGGTTACCTTACCTTTGAAATTAGAATACACTACAGGATTCGGGTATACCAACACATTACCGAAATTGGAAGTTACATCTGCTACATCACCCTGATAAGTAACAATTCCGTCATAAGATACAAAATATACTTTTCCGGTTTTTCTATCCACTTTGATGTCTGTGATGCTGTTTGTGGGAAGAGGAGAGTTCTCTTTGGTAAAATGTTTTATGGTTTGTTGCCCGTCTGAAGATAAGTAATAAACACCACCTCCGTCTACGGAAACCCATTTATGGTCTCCTGCATCTACTTCTATCTGCAATATCTGTGAATCTCTGAAAAGCTCTTCACCAATGCCGTTTTGCTCAATAACAATCGGGGTCACTTCAGCATCCGGATCTTTTATAGCTACCACAGCATTGGACAGGACTCTTAAACCACTGTCACTACCGATCCATGCATCCCCGGCCTTGTCAATGGCCACCGAAATCGTACCATTTGAATTTCCTGCGAAACCATTGGATTGGCTTAAAGTAAATATGCCGTCGTCCGAAACATTGGTAGGAGTATTTTTATAGTCATAAGCCAAAAAATTGCTGCTTCTGGGAAGGGGAACCCAAAATAACTTTTCATAGTATAAAGGCTTTTGAGTAGCTGAACTGAAATTGGTATCCTTAACAATGAATTTATCTGCTGCTTTATCATACACTGCCATTCCGGCAGTACCGGTTCCCACAAATGAAATGGAAGCAAATAAATTATTCTGATCATCATAGGTAAGCCCTACAGGACGGACATAATAAACACTTGGAGCTTCCAGGTCATAATAGTTTACGAAATCAAAGTCTTTGGTAGAGGCATTGTATTTCATTTTGTGAATACCATGCCCGTCTGAAAAAGTGTAATTGGCAAAAAAGACCTCACTGTTATCACTTGGATTTGCTGTTGCATCCAATACATTAAATACTTTGTTGGAGTTGATGAAATATGATGGATAAATCCATTGCATCCCATCGAAGTAATAAAATCCCGGATTTTTAGCATTGTTTAGCGGAAGATTAAACCTTGCCTCTCTTCCTCCAGTGGATACCAGAAGCTGGTTATTATCATATAGGCTGATTTTATAGGAATAATTAAAATAAGGGCCATCCGGTTTAAAAACAGCATTACTTTCATCTTTAATTCCCGATAAAACAGTTCCTCCATATACCTTTCCGTTTACCGAAGTTGCGGTATTACATTCTTCACCGAAGCTTACAGTTCCGCTTGCCGTTCCATTAGTATTGAAGGTGTAAATTCTGTTTTGATCTGTCACCACAATATTATTTGCGGTAGTAACAACATCATGAATCTTAGTAAATGTTTGGGGTAATAGGGTAGAAGCTCCACTATTGTAAAGATATGCACTAGTGGGATTTGAAAATGTAAGGACAGATTCTGAATCAATATGAGTGAAAGCACCTGCCATTTCTGTTGTCCAGGTAGAAAAAACAGGGAAGGTAGTATTCATCTCATGGCTTTTTAATCCTGTATTGGTTACAGAAAAAACCTTATTGCCAAGAATCGTAGCTTCATTACTTGCTTCATATACTCCGGCTGTCATAAAAAAAGCAGAATCTCCGAATTCTTTAGTGGTTAAATTAAAAATAGAAACTCCATATCCCACAGATACTACAGCCTTATCACCTGTAATGGAGATATGATTGATCTTTTTACTTCCGTTATACCCGGTAGCAATTGGGATATCTACAACATAAATGATACCTTCCGGTGTGATGACATCTAAAGATCCGTTCTTATAACCCACGAGACCTATTTTGGTTTGAGGATTATAATCAAAAGCAGAAATTTTAACATCGTGCAAGCCATTAGCTTTAGAAAGCTTAGTGATTTCACCAGATGAAATTGTATAATAAAAGATTCCGTTTTCTGTAGCAGCAACTATTTTTCCGTTATCTTCCTTCATAGCCAGAACGTTATTATAAGAGAATAAGTCTGCCCATTTTTTTGAAGAGATTACCTGTGCGTTTACCAATTGCAAAGAGGCTAAAATACCAAGGGAAATGATGGAGAGTTTTTTCATATTATACGGTTATGCTGCTATCTATTGCCTGGTTGTTCCAGGAAATGTGTTGTACATTTTTATTGGAATCGAAGTGAAAATCTATTCTGCCCAGAAGAAGTCCTGCCCAGCCTACCTGGTTCACCAGAACATTTTTGCCTTGTCTGTTTTGAAAAGTCTGAGGCTCCGGTAAAAAGGTATGGGTATGACCACCTAAAATCAGATCAATATTTTCTGTTTTAGCTGCTAAGATTTTGTCGCTTACTTTATTGGGATCGTCTCTGTAATCATATCCGATGTGGGATAAACAGATGACAAGATCACATTTTTGATTATTTTTTAAAAAATTGGAATAATGCTGGGCAACTTCAATGGGATCTGAATACACCGTTTCCTGATATTGCTTTTTCCCGACAAGTCCGTCCAGTTGGATGCCGACTCCGAAAATTCCGACCTTTATTCCGTTTTTGTTGAAGATTTTGTAAGGTGATGTTTTTCCGTCCAGAATGGTATTCTTAAAATCATAATTGGAACAGATAAAAGGAAATTTGGCGTTCGGTAAAACCTTTAAAAACCCATCTAAGCCGTTATCAAAATCATGGTTTCCCATTGTGGCAGCATCATACTTCATCATGGACATTAATTTGAATTCAAGTTCACCCCCGAAAAAATTAAAATAAGGGGTTCCCTGGAAAATATCACCGGAATCCAGTAATAGAACATTGTTTTCCTGGCTTCTGATCTGCTGAATCAGGCTGGCTCTTCTGGCAAAACCTCCCTGATTGGGATTTTTGGTATAGCTTTCGTCAAAAGGCTCTATTCTGCTATGCTGATCATTGGTATGCAGAATAGTAAGTTTGTTGGCGGACACGAAATTTTTGATCTTAAGATCTTCTGCCATCACCATTCCCGGAGCTAAAGCCATTGCTAAAGTTCCGCCACCTATTGCTTTTAAAAAATGTTTTCTGTCCATTACTTCTTACCGATAAAGTTTAAACGAATATCCGTGTTGGGAACAACCTCAGGATTTTTCTTGAAATACTCAATAAAAAGATCCCTCAATTTGATCCCTGTAGAAATCATCTCTCCTTTGGAAAAGAATTTCATATTATCTCCTCCCAAAGCCAGATAATCGGAAGTAGCAATATAATAATCCTGGCTGGGATTGACGGTTTTTCCGTTGATCAATGTTTTGGAAAGCTGTCCGTTATGGGTTTCAATATATAAATGGGAAACAGGGTTGTTCACCTGTGTTTTTGCATAATAGTCAAAAAGCCCCTGCAAATCCGTTCCTTTCATTTTTACAATAATGACCTCATTTTCGAAAGGCATCACTTCAAATACGCTTTTCAAAAGAATATCGCCCTTGCCAATCGAAGTGCGGATTCCTCCGATATTGATCAGAGCTGCATCCACTTCTTTTTTTAAATTGGCTTTCGTCCATTCATTAGCTCCGTCAAAAGTATAGTCTGCTAAAAGATTTCCCAGATTGCTGTTATCGCCTTGCTTAGTAAGGTCAATACTGGTATGAGAGATCTTTTGGTTCATTTCTCTGTCCAGCTTTTGCTTATAAGGTTCAATAACTTTTACAAATTCTTCATCATTTTTCAGCTCATTATTAATAGAAATATTTTTTTGTGTCTGCACGTTGACAACCTGCAAAGAAGTCGTTTTACAAGCTGTAAGTGAAACCAAAGCCATTCCTAGTAATAAGAATTTATTTTTCATAATTTCTTTTAGTATATGCAAATATAATTATATGTATAATAAAACATTAGTATTTATTACAAATTTCTTGGTCTAAATTATTAAATTTGGGGAAAATATTTCAAAAAAATGAGCATACTAAAAGGAGTAGGTGTTGCTTTGGTGACACCCTTTAATGAAGATTTATCCGTTGACTTCGACAGTTTGACAAAACTTGTGGAATACAACATTGAAAACGGAACCAATTATCTGGTTGTTTTAGGAACTACAGCAGAGGCAGCAACGCTTTCTGATGAAGAAAAGAAACAGGTGGTAGATCATATCATTAAGGTGAATAATAAACGTCTTCCTTTAGTATTGGGAATTGGTGGTAACAATACCCTTGAAGTAAAAAAACAGATCGAAGAAGCAGACCTTTCTGCTTTTGAAGCGGTATTGTCGGTATCTCCATATTATAATAAACCTAATCAGGAAGGTCTTTATCAGCATTATAAGGCTTTAGCTTCCACAGGAAAGAATATTATTATTTATAATGTACCTTCAAGAACGGGACAAAATATTGAGGCAGACACAACTTTGCGTTTGGCTAAAGAATTCCCGAATTTATTCCTGATCAAAGAAGCAGCACCGAATATTCTTCAGTATTTTGATATTTTGAGAAAGAAACCGGAAGGATTCTCTTTAGTATCGGGTGACGATGAATATACTTTACCAGTAACTCTTGCTGGTGGAGATGGAGTAATCTCTGTCATCGGGCAGGCTTATCCGAAGGAGTTTTCCACGATGGTACAATTAGCCTTTGAAGGGAAAGTGAAAGAAGCATACGAAATTCACAATAAACTGGTTGAAATCACCCGATTGATTTTTGCTGAAGGTAATCCATGTGGAATCAAAGTGGTTCTTGCTGAAAAAGGAATTATTAAAAACTACCTGAGACTGCCACTTGTTCCTGCTTCTGAGGGATTATATGCAAAGATAAAAGCGGAAATGGCAACGATCTGAGAGTGAATCGTCAATAGTGAATTGTGAGTTGGAATCGATTCATAATAATGATTGACCAATAAATATAATACAGTGAAAGGCCTGGCTTTTCACTTTTTTTAATCCAAAAAATATGAAACTAATCAAAGCGACGGAAAAAGATATTCCCCTGATTCAAGAACTGGCAAGAAGATCGTGGGAAAATGCATATGCTGAAATTCTTTCCGGTGAACAGATGGAGTATATGCTGGGAACTATGTATTCTCATGACGAGATTTTAGCCCATCTTCAGAATCCGGCCTATCATTATTATTTGATACTCGATGAAAATACAGGTTCTTTCGAAGGCTTCATTGGTTATGAGCATGGTTATGAAGAAGGCACCACTAAGCTTCACAGGATTTATCTTGTTCCGGAAAGTAAGGGAAAAGGATTTGGGAAAGAAGCGCTGAAGTTTCTTACCGGAAAAGTTCAGGAGAACGGGGACCGCAGAATCATTCTTAATGTCAATAAATACAATTCCGCGCAAAAATTCTATGAATCTCAAGGGTATAGAGTATATGACGAAGGGGTTTTTGATATCGGGAATAATTTTGTGATGGACGATTATCTGATGGAGTTTTTAATTCACGGATGATTGACTTAAAATTCTGTAAGATTTAATTATAATTCTATAACAAGTGATCTTTTTTTTTGAACCATCTTTGTGTCAGAACCAAATCACTTTTAAATAATACATTCATATGCTTGGTTTTAAGCTGTTTTAGCTTTTTATCAGTATATTTTTTTCATCCTTAGTGTTTAAATTCCTGTATTCAATAATGCAGGAGTTTTTTGCGTTTACATAAAAAGAATGAAAATTTCTGATCTAATTCACTTCATTATGAAATAAAGTGTTATATTTACTAAAATTTTTACACACTATACAGGATGAAAATGTACGTAAAATTTGATTTCAATGCGCTCTGTAAGAAAGTATTGGATGAAAAACTAAAAGAGCAAGGTATAAAGTACCGGCTGCTGAATTTTGGGGAAGTAGAATTTTATGAATCATTGACCCAAGAGCAGCATATGGTCTTTAAAAAAAACCTTGAAGATTATGGTATTGAAATCATTGAAGGCCAAAAAACAGCATTAGTGCAGAAAATAAAAGACGCTATTGTGGAACTGGTTTTCTCTGATGAGGTAGTTCCTGTGAAAGCTTCCATTTATATTGCGGAAAAGTTGAATCACAGCTACGGGTATTTGTCAAATTTGTTTTCTGAGGTTACCCACACTTCTATAGAGAATTTTATTATTCTTCAGAAGATTGAACACGCCAAGGAATTAATCATCAATAATAAGCAAAGCCTTACGGAAATTGCTCATAAGCTCAATTATTCCAGTGTGGCCCATCTGAGCACCCAGTTTAAAAATACTACGGGGATCACACCCTCACAGTTTCAGAAGATCATTGCAAAAAGGAGAAAAGCACAAAGCCAGTTAACTAACAGCAAAATACTTTATGAATAAAGAATATCTTAATGTTATCGTGGCTGACCATGAGGAAGGAAACCTGCTATGTATTAGAGATATATTAAAAGATCTGAAGATTGACGTCAAAATCCAGATGTTCTGGAATGGAGCGGAGCTGATGGAATATCTGAACAATGAAAATAATATTGTTCCCGAAGTTCTTTTTATAGCTTACAACCTTACAGAAAAAAGCGGATTGGAATGCCTGGAAAAAATAAAGCCGGAGAGCAGATTTGATAATATGGTGAATGTTATATATTCAGATCAATTCTCTGATGAGGAAATTGATGAGGCTTTTGTAAAAGGAGCAAACATTTGCCTTAAAAGTCCAAATGATTATAATGCTTTTAAAAAAGTGCTTACTGAGGTAATGACGGTCAATTGGCAATATCATACATCCGGAATGAATAAAGATAACTTTATCATGAAAGTCGGATAAAAACGGATTGTATTTGATACATAATATTCACACAGAAGTGAAAATTTTATAACGATTAATCATAATAATATAAAATATTATACCTCAGTATTATCAATTTTGTAATGCAAAGCAACAAGATCAAATTGATTGTAAGGCACAGATGATTATTTAGATTAGAAAGCTAAATATATAAATCACAATGTTAGTTTAAACAAAATGGATTATCAATTTCCAATGATAAAGCGTAGAAGATCTTTAAACAAAACGGTACAATCATGAAAACTCAATAATGGTTAAAGGATAGCATATTCGTTTCATTTTCATTCCTTTAACAAACATCAGTTAGTTTTTATAATAAGCAAGTTGGAAACATAATTCATTTTGTTTTTTTATATCCAAAGACTGCAGCTAAGCACCAATTCAATCCCTATAAGTATTTTCAAACCCGAGTCACAAAATATTAGCTGCAGATCCTTAGGATAGGTTAAAGAATACTAAAAGTAAATTTCTTCTAAATAACAGTTTTATAAGGGGACCGCGTTAAGATTTATCTTATCGCGGTTTTTTTATGATATTTTGCTCCACTTATTTTTTCCTTTATAGTATTTCAGGTAATAGTTTTTGATCACCTGATGATCTGGTCTTGTCAGCAAAGGATCGGCTTCAAGGATTTTTTCCACGGATTTTTTAGTGACTTTAATAATGGCGGAATCTTTTACAAGATCCAGCCTCTTAAAATCCACAACACCGCTTTGTTGCGTTCCTAAGATATCTCCCGGACCGCGAAGCTGCATATCCACTTCAGAAATTTTGAAACCGTCATTTGTTTCCGTCATGGTTTTAATACGGGTTCTGCTTTCGGTAGACAGCTTATCAGAAGTCATCAGGATACAATAACTTTGTTCGGCGCCTCTTCCTACACGTCCCCGAAGCTGATGTAGCTGGGATAATCCGAATCTTTCGGCACTTTCAATAACCATCACTGAAGCATTGGGAACATTGACCCCGACTTCAATAACTGTGGTCGCAACCATAATTTCGGCTTTTCCGGAAGCAAAATAGTTCATGGCAGCATCCTTTTCATCAGGTTTCATTCTTCCGTGAAGCATGGTCACATTGTATTCCGAAAAGGATTGTAAGATATGATCAAATCCTTCCATCAGATTTTTATAATCCAATGTTTCGGACTCTTCAATTAATGGATATACGAAATATACTTGTCTGCCTTTTTTGATCTCATCCCGGCAAAAATTATAAACAAAAACCCGGTCTTTCTCACGCCTGTGCGCGGTAATGATAGGCTTTCTTCCTACCGGCATTTCATCAATTACGGAAACATCCAGATCAGAATAAAAGCTCATCGCCAGAGTGCGTGGAATAGGAGTGGCGGTCATAATCAGAATATGTGGCGGAATCTTATTTTTCGCCCAGAGTTTGGCTCTTTGAGCAACGCCGAACCTGTGTTGTTCATCTATAATAGCCAAACCGAGCTTTTTAAACCGGACTTTGTCCTCTAAAACGGCATGGGTCCCAACTAAAATGGAAAGTATTCCGCTTTCAAGTTCTTCATGAATAATTTTTCGCTCAGATGCTTTCGTGGAACCCGTTAAAAGACGGACATTGATTGGCGTATTTTTTAATAAATCTTTTATGCCGTTATAATGTTGCTGCGCAAGAATTTCGGTAGGAGCCATCATACAGCTCTGAAAACCATTATCCATGGCGATCAGCATGGTAAGTAAAGCCACCATTGTTTTTCCCGAACCTACATCGCCCTGCAGAAGCCTGTTCATCTGGATCGGTTTTTTCATATCCTGCCGAATTTCTTTTAAAACCCTTTTTTGGGCATTCGTAAGCTCAAAAGGAAGATGATTTTGATAAAATCCTGTGAAATAATCTCCAACAATGGGGAAAGGATTTCCAAAGGACTGCGTTTTATGATGGAGCTTTTTCAATCCGTATCCTAACTGAAAAAAGAATGATTCCTCAAATTTCAAACGGTGATCCGCTTTTTCAAAATATTCTGTGCTTTTTGGAAAATGAATATTCAGATAGGTGTTCTGCCTTGAAAGGAATTTAAAAGACTTCATCACATATTCAGGCAAATTTTCCTGAATAAGATTAGGGATTTCCTTACAAATATTACGAAGAATCACCTGAAAAAATTTTTGGTTTAAGCCACGTTTCGTCAGTTTCTCCGAGCTTGGATAAATAGGTTTTAACCGGTTATCATTCTCTTTCTTTTCTTCAATTTCAATTTCCGGGTGCGGCATTGAAAACTGATTGTTAAAAAGGTTGACTTTTCCGAAAATATAGATTTCCCGGTTGATGGGGAGCTGTTCTTTCATCCATTTTGAATACTGGAACCAAACCAGATCCATCGTACCCGTGTCATCATTAAATTTAGCGGAAAGCCTTTTCGTTTTTCCGGTCTGGATTTCTTGAACCTGTGTGATTTTCCCTTTAAGCTGAACATCAAGATTATTCTCTTTGAGTTGCGAAATTTTATACACTTTATTCTTATCCAGATAACGGATAGGAAAGAAGTTCAGAAAATCTTCAACGGTAGATATTCCCAACACATTTTTAATGAGTTTGGCTCTTTCAGGACCAATTCCTTTCACATATTCTATGGAGGTTTCTAAAGTCATTGAGGAGTAACAGATGCTTTTTTGTAAGAATTAACAACTCCGAATATCAAACCGAGAATTCCGCCGATATAGCTAAAGTTATGAATGGTTCCTACAGTTATGAAACTTTTGAAATCAACGAGATCGCTAGGAATAAATCGATCACGAAATTCAGATTTCGGTTGATTGGAGAGGATAAAATTACCATATAACAATCCTATTATTCCCATGATCAATGTAATAAGAACAGCAACGAAAATAGATGACAGAGATACTTTAAACATTGTTTTCCAATCTTCATGTCTTAATCCGAAAATTCCTAAAATGAACCCCAGAAACAAACCAAACCACCATGTTGCTGAAAAGCCTACGATGGCTACTTTCTCTTTCGTGCTGTAATATTCTTCATCCAGCCTGAACTGGATAAATTTAAATTGATTATAATATTCAGGAGAAATACTATAAGTAAACTGATCATGAACAATTCCATACAAACCGGCAAGCAGGCTTGCACAGATTGCAACTAAGAAAATCGTCAGGTATTTTTTCAAAATGTTCATAAGAAGGCTCTAATTTCGGAAAAATAGAATGAAATTTAAAATTTAGGAGAATAAAAAAGACTTCCAAAAATTGAAAGTCTTAATCGTATGGGTAGCCGTATTTCGAAACTCAAATTACGGTTAATCTTTTATTTTAGATTTGAATTTTTTCTGATAATCCTCCCATTGTTCACGGGTACGGATTTTTTTGTATACATCTTTTGACATTAATTCTAAGTAAGGCTCAAGCTCTTTTGCAGATAGCTCTCCCTGAAGGATGGTAATCGGACCACCGGTTTCATCTAAAAATACTGTGCTTGGAACCGCTCCTACGTTCATATATTGGGTAAATTCATGCAAAGAATTTCTGCCTCTTTTCTGTTCCGTATTTGGGTTGGAAAATGTTCTGTCAAAAATTTCAATACTGTTTTTTTCTTCCGCATTGAATTTTACAGGATAATAATTTTCATTTAAAATCTCGGCGATTACGGAGTGGCCATAAGTCTTTTTATCCATAATCTTACATGGGCCACACCAATCTGCATAAAAATCAATAAGAATTTTTTTTGGATTTTCCTTTTGAGCTTTCAACGCTTCCTCAATCGTCATCCACTTTACCTGTGCAAAACTCAACTGAAGTGCTAACAGGCAGACTATGCTTAGAATTTTTTTCATAAATTTTTGTAATTACAATAAAAATAAGCATAAATTGCTTATCGTTATTTTACATCTTGCATTAATTTTTTCACATACGGTGATATCAAAATCAATACCACACCGGCAATTACTGCATATAATCCTAATTGTTTATAGCCTTCCGTATAGGTAATCAGGGCGTCATAATTCGTTGAACCTTCTTTTGCCGTAGCCATACTTGCTCCAATAATCCCGGCTACATACTGCCCGTAAGCAGAGGCTAAAAACCACATTCCCATCATCATTCCCTGAAGATTCTTGGTAGAAAGCTTCGTCATGATTGATAATCCGATAGGAGAAAGGCAAAGTTCTCCCAATGTGATAATTAAAAGGGCAATCGTAAAGAAGTTTAAAGATGTGATCCCTGCTGCATCAGCAAAAAGTCTTGTAGCAAATAATACATAATAACCTGCTCCAAGGAATATAAATCCTAATCCGAATTTAATAAGGGTGTTGGGCTCTATCTTTCTTTTATTCAGCCAGATCCATAATAAGCCTATAAGTGGCGCCAGGAAAATGATAAAGAACGCTCCTCCGGAATTGTTAACTCCATTCGGATCCAAGCCCAGAAGATCATTATTCAGATTCTTAGCGGCAAAAATGCTCAGGGACCCTCCGCTTTGCTCATAAATCCCCCAAAATAAAATGGAGAATAAAATGAAAACCAAAGCAGCCCAAAGTTTCTTACGTTCAGATGGTGTTACCTTAGTCATTTCATAGAATAGATAAAGAAGTGTAAGGGGACCAATTGTATACATAAAATAGTCCGTATATTGTGTTTTGGCAACCATTGTCATAATGATGGGAATGAAAACCAAAGACAATACATACACACCGTATTCTTTCCATTTGGCAATTGGAGCTGATTTGACTTCTGCTAAAGGATGTCCCGGCTGCAACCCAATTGTTCCTAAGCTTCTTTGAGTAAAGATAAAGTTGATCAAACTGATCACCATGACAACAGCTGCAAGTCCGAAAGCGATATTCCATCTTATACTTTCTGGAATCATTTTAGCTAACAGTTCTCCTTTTCCAATGGCAATACATAAATAACCACCCAATAAGGCTCCAAGATTGATTCCCGCGTAGAAAAGGGAAAACCCTGCATCGGCTCTTGCATCGTTCGGTTTGTACAGCTGGCCTACCATAGATGAAATATTGGGTTTAAAGAAACCTGTTCCCACAACAGTAAAGGCAATCCCTAAAAAGAAAAATTTGTGTGGATCGGCGGCAAGGATTAAGCTTCCGGCAATCATTAGAAGCCCACCCCAAAATAAAGATTTTCTGAAACCTAATATTTTGTCGGCAAAAAGACCGCCTATAAAAGTAAATGCATATACAAATGCCTGTGTTGCTCCATATTGAAGATTAGCTTCCACTTCGTGGAAATTGAGTTGGGAAATCATAAAGAAAACCAGCATTCCACGCATTCCGTAGAAGCAAAAACGTTCCCACATTTCAGAAAAGAAAAGGCTCCAGATCTGTTTTGGATATTTTCCTTTAAAATTCTGTATTTCATCCAGAGTTAAGCTCATTGTAAAAAATTTAGATTAACGAAAATAAAAAAAACCTCCGACTTTGCGGAGGTTTTATTATATTTTGATTGAAATTACTTCACACCATGCATCATTTTCTTCAATATCGGAGAAATTAATGCTAAGATAACAGCAGCAATACCACAAAGTACTACGAATACCATGAAGAATTCAAATAAGTTGTGGATTTCAAATCCTGCAAAAGTAGGATTCTGCGTCGGAAGCTGAGCTTTTTCGAATGCTGCAGCCTGATCAGCTGTCAACGTTACTTTTTTATCTAAAACATCTTGTAAGTTTACGCCAATCTCTTGGGCTTTTTTAAACTTATCTCCTGTTGCAGGAATAAGTGCTCCCAATGAACCTGCTAAAGCATACCCTGCTGCATTGGAAATAAAGAATACCCCATATAATAATGAAGCAAATCTTTTTGGTGCTAATTTACCTACTAAGGATAAACCAATAGGAGATAAGCAAAGCTCACCCATTGTCTGAATGAAGTATAAAAGCATTAACCATTTGATGGCTAATAATCCTGAGTTTCCAAGATCTTTTACGTTGTGTGCAATAATGAAATAACTCAATGCGATTAATGCTAAACCGATAGCCTGTTTCATTGGAGAAACCGGTTCTTTTCCGTTAGCTCTTAATTTATCCCACAATAAACTGAAAGGAAGTGCTAATAGTACAACGAAGATTCCGTTGAAAATCTGTACCATTGAAGGCGGCATATCCCATCCTAAGATGTTTCTGTCGGTCTGGTTATCTGCAATAAATGTTAAAGAAGAACCAGCTTGTTCGAAAGCTGCCCAGAAGAAAATAATAAAGAATGAAACGATATAGATTACCCAGATTCTTTGTCTTTCAACAGCATTTTCTGCAGAACTCATAATCAGGAACGCTAATGAAATCCCTGCAGAATAAATGAAAGGATAAATAATTCCCTTGATTAATTGTCCCATTTCCACAGAGCTGAATCCGAATTCTCCTACCAATAAATATCTGAAAGCAAAGAATAATACAACGAATATTCCTACTGTAATTCCTAAGGAAGCTCCTGAGAATTTAGCTGTCTGAGTTTCTCCTTCTTCAAAATCGGCACTTGTATTATGTTTTGGTAATCCACCGATTGGTCTTCCTTCCGGTGTTACCACATATTTATTTTTAAGGATAAAGAACGTTACCGTTCCGATGATCATTGCTATTGAAGCAGCAAGGAATCCCCATTTAAAGGCAAAAATGTCTCTTACTCCAGTGTCAGCATCTTTCACATCTCCTAAATATGGACAAATAAACTGTCCTAAAAACGCTCCGATGTTGATCCCCATATAGAAAATGGTGAAAGCGGAATCTAATTTGGATTTTTCCTGCTTCGGGTAAAGACTTCCTACCATCGAAGAAATGTTCGGCTTGAAGAACCCATTACCAAAAATAATAATGAATAAAGCCAGCCACATGATAAGTTTGGCACTTCCTATACTACCGGAAAATGTAGAAGCACTGATGAAAAGCAAAAACTGCCCAATAGCCATTAATGTACCCCCGATCAGGATAGCGTTTCTGTTTCCAATGTACTTATCTGAAATAAAACCTCCCAAAAGTGGAGTCAGATAACATAAAGCTAAAAATCCACCATAGATGATTGCTGCATCAGCTTCTTTTATCAATAGGGAATTTACCATGAAGAGCGTTAAAAGGGCTCTCATCCCGTAAAAGTTGAAACGCTCCCACATTTCTGTTCCGAAAAGAACCCATAAACCTTTTGGATGTCTGGAATTCTTATTCTCTACAAATTCATCCGGTTTCGGACTTAATGCTTCAGTATTATCCATTTTATTGTTAATTTTTGTTAAGACTAGCAAATATAGTTTTTTTTGAGTTTTTGACAAGGTTTTAATTTTATTTTAAACAAAAAAGCCGTAGAATTATTCTACAGCTTTTTATTTCTTGTTAAAAAAGGTGAAATTAATGTCCTTTTTCCTTCATAATTTTATTTAATCTCTTCAACATAGACGCGCCTAGTAATGTAGCAAAGATCAATAAAGCAAAATTGACAAGGAAGTAATTCATTTTATTGTCATAGCCATACCAGGTGCTCGCCAGGATACCGGAAAGTTTGTTTCCTACGGAGTTGGCCAGAAAGAACCCACCCATCATTAATGCCGTAATTCTGGCGGGAGAAAGCTTGGAAACAAAAGACAATCCCATTGGTGAAAGGCATAATTCTCCAATGGTAATAACTCCATAACTCGCAACCAGCCACCAAGGTGAAACTTTTACAGCTCCATTGTCTCCTGCCATAACAGCTAATACCATCACTAAACATGAAAGCGCCGAAATAAACAACCCTAACACAATCTTTGTTGGGGTTAAAGGCTCTTTACCTTTTCTTCTCAACATTGCCCAGAATCCTACCACAACCGGTGTTAAAGCAATTACCCAAAACGGGTTAATGGACTGGAATAATTCGGTATTGTATAAATAAACTTTCTGCTCCGGATTTTTTTCTAATTGAGCACGTTGTTCAGTCGAAATATTTTTGAAATAAATATCTTTTCCGGTAGTTTTAATAGTTTTTCCATTTGCATCTTTCTGAGATTGATACTGATCATCATAAACAGGAACTTCTTTATCTTCATATCCTTTTCCGTCAACCATATAAATGCCTTCCAAAGGCTTTTCTAAAGCCGCAGGAACGCTTCTGTCCGTATAATAATTAGCCCACCTTGTTAAAGCTGTTCCATTTTGTTTGAAAACCGCCCAGAAAAACATACTGACCAAAAATATGGAAAGTAAAGCTCCGATAGAAGCTTTCTCATCCGGCTTAGCTTTAAAATAAAGAGAAACATAGAAATAAATAACCGGAATACAGGCAAAAATAAATGCATCTGTGTTATCACTTCCTATAAGGTTCCCTGGAATAAACCAGCCGATTGCTCCGGCTATGATGGCAGGTAAAAAAACCTTCATCAAAATTTCGGAAAGTTTGGTATCTCCTTCCTGTACAGGCTTCATTTCTGCAGCATGAATATAATGTTTTCTACCTATACTAAAAATAACAAGTCCGATCAACATTCCCACTCCGGCGGTAATGAATGCTTCGCCCCAACCGAATTTATTCCGCATAAAAGCTGCAATAATATTACAGATGAAAGCTCCGATATTGATGCCCATATAGAAAATATTGTATCCGGAATCTTTATTGGCCTTATAAGGCTCTTCGGAATAAAGATTTCCTAATAAGGTGGAAATGGTTGGCTTAAAAAAGCCGTTCCCGATAATGATCAGTGCCAATGAGGTATAAAACAAAGAAAGATCTTTAAAAACACCCATTCCAATATAGCCTGCGGCCATCAAAATTCCTCCTAAATAAATAGATTTGATATACCCCAATACCCTGTCTGCCAAAAAGCCTCCGATAAAAGGCGTAAGATAGGTGAGGGCAATATAAGTCCCGAAAATGTCATCAGCTGTTTTATCAGGAAGTCCGAGACCGCCATTTAAACCGGTAGGTTCAATTACATATAGAACAAAGATTCCGAGAATCAGGTAATATCCGAAACGCTCCCACATTTCAGTAAAGAACAGATAAGGCAGGCCTTTAGGATGTTTAGTCTTCATATTTTCAAATTTCAAATTTCCCAAAAATAGGCTTTTAATTTTAATTGCTCAAACAAATAACAATTTACAGATATGATTAGTGGAATTAATAATAAAAAACCCTTTCAAAGTTTGAAAGGGTGCTTTGTATTTATTTTGATTTTTTAGTAGACATTGGAGGAGGTGGTGCAACTTCTACAACGTCAATAGCTACTTCTGCTTTTTCAGTTTTTACCAATCCACTTGCGAAATTTTCTATTTCATTTTTATATTCTCCATATTTATTGGCGAATGTATATACAGTAACCCCACAATAACCGTCAGAAGTCAGGTAATAATTTCCGATATACTCAAAATCTATTCCTTTTGTATTGGCACTATACTTTATATGAAGCATTTTGAGTCCATTTACGGTTCTGTATTCAGATTCTTTGAGTCTGAAATAATCGGCATTTTTCTGAATTCCAGATATAATCAGATCTTTTAAATTTTTAAGAGTCTGAATCGGAGCACTTTCGCTTACAAATAATGCAAATAAATTGGGTGAAGAGGAATGAGTGAAAACTTGCTCTAAAGTAGGCGAAGAAAAAGACACTTTGGTAGGTTTCCACTTTTTAGGATTGTAATATAATCCTGCATCTATTCTCTTGCTTTTTATCAAGAATGTCGCATCCTTTGATTTTTCAAATGGCTGTTCATTATTGGAAATTGTTTCAAGAGTTTTCTCGTCACTCTCGTTCACATATTTCCATGTTTTATTATCAAGAAGGACCACTTCTTTTCCATCCTCAGTAAGTGCCTTGATTTGAGACTTTACAGAAAACGAGATGATAACGGATGCTAGTAAAATTATTTTTTTCATAATAATTACAAATTTTCCAGAATAAAATCCGTCATTTTCTGATATAATTGAGATCTTGTATTTCCACCAAAAATACTGTGGTTTTTATCAGGATAAGCCATGAATTCAAACTGTTTTTTGTTTTGAATTAAAGCTTCGGAAAATTCCATAGAATTTTGGAAATGTACATTGTCATCTGCTGTTCCGTGGATCATTAAGAATTTACCCTTCAATAAATTAGCATATTCTGTCGGAGAGTTTTTGTCATATCCATCTGCATTTTCCTGCGGCGTTCTCATAAATCTCTCCGTGTAAACCGTGTCATAATATCTCCAGTTCGTTACCGGTGCCACAGCAATTCCTGCTTTGAAAACATCTGCTCCTTTCGTCATTGCTAAACTCGTCATATAACCTCCATAGCTCCATCCGAACATCCCGATTCTGCTCTTATCGATATAAGATTGATTTCCAAACCATTTTGCAGCTGTGATCTGATCTTCGATTTCATATTTTCCTAAATTCATATAGGTCACCTTCTTGAATTTAGCACCTTTATAGCCTGTTCCACGCCCGTCTACACAAGCTACAATATATCCTTTCTGAACCAAGTGATTAAACCATAATGCATTTCCGTTATCCCAAGAGTTGGCAACCTGTTGAGAACCCGGCCCTGAATACTGATACATAAATAATGGATATTTTTTATTCGGATCGAAGTTTTTAGGCTTCATAACCCATGCGTTCATCTGATCACCGGCTGAATTTGGAATAGTGATAAACTCTTTCACTACAAAATTATCACTCTGAAGCTTTTTCAGCTGTTCGTTATTATTCTGTAATTCTTTTACTGTTTTCCCGTTTCCATCCTTTAAGACATAAGTAAATGGTCTTGCAGCTGTAGAAGAAGTTTCAATGAAATAATTATAGTTTTTGCTGAAATTGGCCGCATTATTTCCTTCGGCGTTGGAGATCAGCTGAGATTTTCCGTTTTCGATATTGATCTTGGAAATTACTTTATTGATGCTTCCTTTTTCTGTAGTTTGAACATAAATTTCTTTAGATTTCGGATTGTAACCGTAATAATCTGTTACTTCCCAGTTTCCTTTGGTTACCTGCTTTTTCAGTTTCCCATCCTTGTCATACCAGTATAAATGGCGGTTTCCATCTCTTTCGGAGCCCCAAAGGAAAGAATCATCCTCTAAAAATTCCAGGGTAGGATTGTCCATATCAATCCATTTTTCATCCGTTTCGGTAAACAATTTCTGAACAGCACCCGTTTTGGTGTTCACTTTTAAAACATCTGCGGCATTCTGAATTCTGTCAGAAGTAATCAAAACGATTTCATCAGCTTTTGCAGTCTGGAAAACATTCGGGATATAATAATTTTTAAAAGAGCTTAAATTCAAAGGAACCGTTTTTCCTGAATCCAAACGGTATAACAATGCTGAAACCACAGAATTTTTCTCCCCGGCTTTAGGGTACTTATAACGCATTTCTGTAGGATAAAGAGATTTTCCGTAGATCGGAATATAGATTTCCGGAACTTCACTTTCATCAGACTTTACAAAAACAACCGCATCGGAGTTTTTCGTCCATTCATATTGTCTTGCGTGCCCGAATTCCTCTTCATATACCCAATCTCCCAATCCGTTAATGATTGAATTTTTCTTACCATCAGTTGTAATTTGTGTGATTTTTCCTGAAGTTAAATCCTGGTAAAATAAATTATTATCTGCAATGAATGCTACTTTGGTGGCATCCGGAGAAAATCTTGGCTCCTGAACAGGTTTTCCATCATTTACGTTGATTACTTTTCCGGATTTTAGATCTTTTACCTCAAATTTTCCTAAAAAAGAATGTCTGTAAATCGGCTGGCTTTCCTTTAGCAACAGAATTTTAGATTCATCATCGGAAAATTCATAGCTTTGGAACTGGCCGTCAACAATATTACCTTCTTTTTGAGAGGTTTTGTAGGAATATTTGGCAATTCCGCCTTGTTCTATAACCAAATAATTTTCGCCGTTTTTCATGGAAGTGATTCCTGCGATCCCCTTTCCACGGTAATATCCGGAATATATTTTATCTAAAGTGATTTCCTGAGCTGTTACATTCTGAAACACAGCAGCGATGGTAAGCGTTAATAATATTTTTTTCATTTTAAATTTTAAAGAAATCCAAAGATAACAATTTTATCAAATGCATAAAAAACCTTTTTAGACAAGAGCTTTGGCAAAAAAATTGAATGTATACTAATGAAATCAAATTAAAATAATAATTATGGAAACGAATGCTTACAACCAGAAACTGAACCGTTACGTGTTGAATGACCAGATTATTTATACAGGATTTTCAAGTTTTAAAGATGCAGAAGAGTGTGCCCAGAAAAAAGGGGGAAGTTTGGTGGAGGTTGCTTTTAAAGACGGAAATGATAATCCGGAAATTACAGACAATGAAGCAGGACTTATTGAAAAACAACTTCATTATTTTGTAGATGCGGGGGATGAATACAAGTTTATCCATTCATCTGATCCCGGATTCAGAAAATATGCGGACGAATTGCAGAAGATAAAATCAAAACTGAGAGAAGATGCAATAGATGAAAGGTATTTAGCCAATTTTGAGATCGAAAATGCGGAAGATCCGATTGTGGTGCTCAAAAATGATCACTTTGAATCGGTAACTTCAAGAGAGCGTTCAAAATATTTGAAGCATGCTAAAGTCTATGAATTAGGGGTATCCCTGCCAAAATCTTAAACAAATCTTATCATGAGCAAGACAAAATATTCAGAGAAAGCTCAGGACAAAGTAGGAAAAGTAATGCATGAATTCAAGGAAGGGAAATTGAAATCTTCTTCCGGGAAAAAAGTGACAAGCAGAAAACAGGCTGTAGCCATAGGTATTTCTGAAGCGCGAGAAAAAGGGTTGAAAGTACCTAAAAAGAAAAAAGATTAATTAACAATAAAAGCAGCCCGGAGAAACTCTCCGGGCTGCTTTTATTATAGATATATTGATAAGAACGTCAGTTCGAGTAATTTTCGGAATGAAATGGAGAAAATGTATCGAGAACTTTTTTGTATTGTAATAACTTCTCGATACGATTTTTTCAAAATCTACTCGAAGTGACGGAATATCTCAATGAGCTGTTTGTTTTCTCAATCATTTCGTCTTTTCGCCTCAATTACCCCTTGTAATTATAAAGCACCTGATAATATTCATCTGCCATTCTGTCGCTGTTAAATTGATCTTTAACATCACTCATCGCATTATGCTGAATTTTTCTCCATTGATCCGGATGATCATAATAAGTTGGAAGGATCTCATTTTCAAGAAGTTCATATAATTTGTTTAAATCATAATTATCCTGCTCGTAAATACTCATATTCAGATAATCTGCTTTGGGAACTACGAATGAATTCTCGCCGTGTTTTGAAAATTCCGGGATCCATCCGTCATCTGTAGATAAGTTAACAGAACCGTTCATGGCAGCCGTCATTCCGGAAGTTCCCGAAGCTTCTCTCGGAACTCTCGGATTATTCAGCCAAAGATCGGAACCTTGCTTTAATGATTTGCTTAAGGAAAGCTCATACCCCGTTAAAACGGCCATATTTTTATGATTTTTACTTTCCTCTACCAATGTATTAAAGGTGGAAATAGCAGAATAATCCATCGGATATGGTTTTCCGGACCAAATGATCTGTACCGGGTATTTTGGATTATTTAATAATTTATAGAATCTGTCTTTGTCATGTAAAAGAAGATCAGCGCGCTTATAACCTGCAAATCTTCTTGCCCAGACTATAGTGAACACATTTGGGTTGAATAAATTACCGGTCTGATCTGCCACGATTTTGAAAAGCCTCTTTTTTAAATGCTTTTTGCGGTAATCAAAAACCGTTTCATCATTCTCATCTTTTGCATTATAAAGCGGTTTGTCAGCCCAGTATTTGAATTCCTGAGCATTGGTAATGGAAGTGATTTCGCAGATTCCCGGATATTTACTCCACATCGCTCTTGAGACAACACCATGAAGCTGTGACACTCCATTTGCAATTCTTGCCATTTTCAAAGCACAAAGAGAATGGTTGAAGCGATCGTCATCTACGCCTTCAATGCTTTTCACATCTTCCATGCTGAATCCTGAAAAATAGGACATATCATAGCATAATCTGAGATTATGTTTTTCATTTCCGGCCTCTTCCGGAGTATGTGTGGTGAAAACAAGCTTTTCTTTTACCCTGTTCAGGTCACCGTTGTATTTTTTCAATAGGTGAAATGCAGCCGGAAGTCCGTGAGCTTCATTCAAATGATAAATGTCCCGTTCGATATTGATCTCGTCTAACAATTTAGCACCGCCTTTTCCTAATAAAATATATTGGGCAAGCTTCGTAGATTCGTTGGCATCATATAATTTGTGGCAGATGGTTTTCGAAACATGGTCATTTTCAGGAACATCTGTGGAAAGGAAAAACATAGGTGCCGTATTGAAAATCTCAGGATCAAGGTACCATACTTTTACCCAAACCGGGGCACTGTGAATTTCAATCTGAAATTTAATTCCCGTATCTTCAAGGAAACTGTACATTTTTCTGGTCCATACCGGTTGTAGCGTCTGGTCGTGGTTTCTTGCCTGGTCATAGTATCCGAATTTCCAAAGAATCCCGATTCCGATGAGATCCTGTTTCAGGTTATAGGCACTTCTCATGTGAGATCCTGCTAAAAACCCCAACCCTCCGGAATATATTTTCAATACCTGCTCAATGGCAAACTCCATTGAAAAATAGGCTACTTTTTTAGAATATTGTGGATGTACGCTGTAAGGTATTTTAAAGTTTTTAAAATCCATAAAACTGTGTTTTTTGTATGTGAAGGGGCAAAGGTATTAATTATGAAAATAAACTTTATATTAATTATATAATAAATTATTCTAAAACTATCTGTTGAATAGTTTTTTTACTTACCTTTAGATTGTAAATTTTTGATAATCAAAAACTTTTCATTATGAAAAAGATGTTTTCAGATGAAGATTTAATCAAGAATCTAAGCTTATACTACCTTAATCGACATTTGAAAAAAAAGCCGATAGAAAAGTATCACCGTACTATAGACGAATCTCCGCTTCATGACCGCGAAAAATATAAGAAGAAGTCTGAGATTTTACTCCTTAATTCTTTCATGCATCATTTTCCGGAAGTTACTTTTGAAAATCTTACCTGCGAAAGCCCCGATTTTATTGCTAAATTCAACGACAAAAAGATTGGTATCGAGCTTACCGAAGTGATCAATCATCTGGAAATGAAAAAGGTTGAAAGCTGTTTAAACAAGATTTTCCGTCAGGCTGAAATATTATTGGAACAAGAAGACACTACGAAATATCGTGGTGTTTATTTTTTAGAATTCCACCCACACATCAAGTTTGACAAGTTGGAAGATCAGCAGGAAATCATTCTGGCTATTTACAAAAGCATTAAAAAGAATAAGCCGGCCGGTTGTGTGAAAAGTGTCAGAAAATCTTTCCACCGCAGAAATGTTTTCATTACCCATGAATACAATATGAATCTCTTCGATGAGCTTTGCTCTGAAAAGATCTTGGAGCTGATCGAAAAAAAGAACGAAAAGTTTCCGTATTATGATACCTCCGTAGACGAATGTTGGCTGGTAATTGTCTCCGACATGAATTCTCTGGCTTCGCGTTATACTTTTATCCAGGATAAGGAACATTTAAAGGAAGTGAAAAGCCCTTTCCATAAAATTTACCACCTTGAAAATCTTTGCGGGAATATTACGAGCATAAAATAATACCTGAAATTTTCCGGTGTATTTGTCATTCTGAACGAAGTAAAAGCGTAGTGAAGAATCTAAATTATTTAAACGCAAAGACCACAACGTTTTTCTAAATGAAACTGTTTTAAGTTAGCAAAGGCGTTTCACTTAGCAAAATATTACAAAGCTTCATCAACGAAGTTAGTCTTTGCTTACTTAAAGCTATCAAGTTTAATTATTAAATCTTTGCGTTAAAATTACCATCTAAAGACACCATACAGATTCTTCACTATGTTTTGAATGACAACTGTGTTGAATCACAATAGAATTTATCAATTCAAGTTTGAATATTCAATCTCCTTTTCTTTTTACATTTGAGAGAAACTACGTAAAAAATGAAAGATCTATTTATCAAACGTTTCGAATATTATAAATCTCTTGGAGACAAAACATTTGAGCAGCTTTCCGATGATCAGGTTTTCTGGCAATACAACGAAGAAAGCAATTCAATTGCCACTATTGTAAAACATGTGGCAGGAAATATGCTGTCACGATGGACCAATTTTCTGACGGAAGACGGAGAGAAATCCTGGAGGAACCGTGATGAAGAGTTTGTGAATACATTTACCACCAAGCAGGAAGTTCTGGATTATTGGGAAAAAGGCTGGAAATGTTTGTTTGATGCGTTGGAACAAATCACGGATGAAAATGTATATGCCACTATTTATATAAGAGGAGAGGCGCATTCGGTAATTGATGCGGTTTTCCGCCAGCTTGCTCATTATCCTTATCACATCGGGCAAATCGTGTATATTGCGAAGATGATAAAAAATGAGAACTGGAAGACCCTATCCATAGCCAGAAACAAATCCAAAGAATTTAATTCCGAAATGAAAGATAAATTTTCCGGCGGTGAAAGCCCCAGCTCGTCACCCGTTTGTTATCAAAACAGTCCGGAAGTAAGGGATGAATACAAGCAATAGATCCAATCAATTTACTATTGTGATTAAAATTCTTATCTTTGCACCCAGGAAAAAATCAGGAAGTATACGGACATGTCTCATCTTCATAAAACTGCTGCATATCATACCCTTGGCTGCAAATTGAATTTTGCGGAAACATCTACTATTGCCCGTCAATTAACAGATGCAGGTTATGATAAGGTGGGTTTTGATGATCATGCTGACATTTATGTGATCAATACCTGCTCCGTAACTGAAAATGCAGATCGTGAATGTAAACTTCACGTGAAAAGAGCCATGAAAGCTAATCCGGAAGGTTTGGTGGTGATCGTTGGATGTTATGCCCAGCTGAAACCTGAAGAAATTTCACAGATCGAAGGGGTGGATCTCGTTTTGGGAGCCAAAGAGAAATTCAATATCTTAAGTTATCTTGATGATTTGAAAAAATCCGAAAGTGAAGGTATTGTTCACTCTTGTGAAATTGAAGAAACCGATTTCTTTATCGGAAGCTATTCCATCGGGGACAGAACCCGAGCTTTTCTGAAAGTCCAGGACGGATGCGATTATAAGTGTACCTACTGTACGATTCCTTTGGCAAGAGGGATCTCCCGTTCGGATACGATTGAAAATGTATTGAAAAATGCCAAAGAAATTGCAGAGAGAAATATTAAAGAAATTGTTCTTACAGGAGTAAACATAGGAGATTACGGAAAAGGTGAGTTCGGAAATAAAAAGCATGAACATACTTTCTTAGATCTTATTTCAGAACTTGATCAGGTAGAAGGGATTGAAAGAATCCGTATTTCTTCCATTGAACCCAATCTTTTAAAGGACGAAAGTATAGAGCTTGTTTCTAAAAGCAAAAGCTTTGTGCCGCATTTCCACATCCCGTTACAATCCGGAAGTGATGATTTGTTGAAAAAAATGAAACGTCGTTATCTGACCAAACTATACAACGACAGAGTCAACAAAATCCGTGAGGTAATGCCTCATGCTGCTATTGGTGTAGATGTTATTGTAGGATTTCCGGGAGAAACCGAAGAAAGATTCATGGAAACCTATAATTTTTTGAACAAGCTTCCGATTACGTATTTACATGTCTTCACCTATTCTGAAAGAGAAAATACCGAAGCTGCCGAAATGGATGGGGTAGTTCCCATAGCCGAAAGAAAAAAACGCAACAAAATGCTGAGAATCCTTTCTGAGAAGAAGAAAATGGCATTTTACCAGACCCAGCTTGGAAAAACACTTCCTGTACTTTGGGAACATGAAAATAAAGACGGAAAAATGTTCGGCTTCACAGAAAACTATGTGAGGGTGCAAAAAGATTTTGATCCGGCTTCAGTCAATCAGATAGAATTTCTAAATTTAGAAAAAATCCTGTCAGATGGCACAGTTTCTGTGCAATCTTCTTACGAAAGTTTTTTAGCAAAAGCCTGATTCTTTGCTAAATTTCCACTACATTTATTTTTAACTTTTAAATATTACATTCATGAGAGATAAGTTTTTATCTTGGGGAATTGTATTGGTAGTTGCTACATGGATTATAGCATTACTGATCAGAGCACATTATTGGATACCGATTTTGTTATCCGCCATTTATGGATTGGGCGTTTACAATGCTTATCAAACCAAACACGCTATTCTAAGGAACTTTCCTGTTTTAGGGTATTTCAGGTACTTTTTTGAAGGAATTTCGCCTGAAATGCAGCAGTATTTCATCGAAAGAGAAACAGATGGGAAACCGTTTCCGAGAAACCAGCGTTCAGCAGTGTACAGACGTGCTAAGAACTTGGGCGATACTGTAGCTTTTGGAACACAATTAGAAGTTAATCACAGAAAATACGAAGGAATTAAACATTCCATTTATGCGAAATCTCCGGCAGAAGAGCTGCCGAGAGTTTGGGTAGGAGGAGAGCAGTGTACACAACCTTATCACGCTTCTTTGTTCAATATTTCTGCCATGAGTTTCGGGTCATTGAGCGACAGAGCTCAGGTTTCATTAAATAAAGGTGCTAAAAAAGGTAACTTCTACCACAATACGGGAGAAGGAGGAATTTCTCCTTATCATCTTGAAGGTGGCGGAGATTTATGCTGGCAAATCGGGACCGGGTATTTTGGATGCAGGGATGAAGAAGGAAAGTTCAATCCTAAGCTGTTTGCCAAATATTCCACGCTTCCCAATGTGAAGATGGTTGAAATTAAATTGTCTCAAGGTGCAAAGCCTGGTCACGGAGGGGTTTTGCCGGGTGTAAAAAATACCCCTGAAATTGCAAAAATCCGTCACGTAACTCCGGGAATGACTATTATTTCTCCGCCATCGCATTCCTCTTTTTCAGATGCGGCAGGATTGCTGAGGTTTGTGCAGCAGTTGAGAGAGCTTTCAGGGGGAAAACCTGTTGGGTTTAAACTTTGTATCGGAGATACTAAAGAATTTGAAGATATCTGTGTTCAGATGAATGTCTTGAAAATTTATCCGGATTTCATTACTGTTGATGGGGCAGAAGGAGGAACAGGAGCAGCTCCGCCGGAATTTTCAGACGGAGTGGGAATGCCTTTGGAGCCGGCTTTGATCTTCGTGAACAGAACGCTTAAGAATTATAATCTGAGAGATAAATTAAGAGTGATTGCGAGCGGAAAAGTATTAACGAGTCTAGATATTCTGAGAGCAATTGCAATGGGAGCAGATATGTGCAACAATGCAAGAGGATTTATGTTTGCCTTAGGCTGTATTCAGGCTTTAAGATGTAATTCGAATAATTGTCCTACCGGAGTGGCAACCCAGGATAAAATGCTGATCAAAGGGCTCGATGTCACGGATAAAAGTGAAAGGGTATACCATTTCCATAAAAATACGCTTCATACCTGTAATGAATTGATTGCTGCAGCCGGAAGAAGCTCTTATGAGGAAGTGGATGCCACTATGTTTATGAGAGGGGATGAGTTTGATCATCTTTCTGATCTGTATTTCCCGGATATTTTAGGAAATGTGAAGCAGAGAACTCAGTTTTAGAGAAAAAAAAACCGTTTCAATTTGAAACGGTTTTTTTTCTCTTAATTAAGGGGTCTAGCTTCTGTTTTATATACTTGGAAGTTAAAGATAAATGTTCTGTTTCTGAAGGAATACCCTGAGTAATTGTAATGAGCATCTCTTGCAAAAGCGGCTCTTGATGGAACAAGGATAACGCCTTGCAGATTGTAATTTTCATCATCCGCTTTGTTGAAAGCTTTGTATTTTTGCAACGCTTCACTGAAACCTTCAATTTCATAGAAGCTTGCTTGTTTTGCGGCATCAGTTTTAGCATCTTCTATCAAAGGGTCTTTCGTAGAGCCTTCGTCATCAATATAATAGAATTTAGGATCTATTACAGGAGATCCGGTTCCGTCAATCGTATTAAAAAAGTCGGCATAAGAAATAAAGGTAACATTCCCGTCATTATCAGCGGCAAGAGCAGTCTGTGATCTCATCATGATTCTGGTAATGTCTGTGGCTCCAATTGTTGTCCCGGGATCAGGCTGAGCACCGTTTCGTATAATATACACAACGCCGGAAGGCAATGTTATGGGGCTCATAGCGGATAATTTGGTTTCATTATCGTCAGCAGGATCTGTGCTGCTGAAGGCTTTTATATTTCCTTGGGAATCCAGGTAATGTTCTGTTAAATACTTCTGGATTGCCTGATCATCATAATTGTTCTGTACTGCAATATCTTCAGGCTCTACATAAGTTTCCACTTCATCATCTTTTTTACAGGCAGAAAAGCATAATGACCCCGCAAGGATATATAAAAATATTTTTTTCATTTCAAAAAACTTTAATTACTTTACAAATAATATAACGACAAAAGTATAAAAAATTATGAGAATAGATAAATTTTTATGGAGCATTCGTTTTTATAAGACGAGAACTATTGCAACTGAGGAAATTAAGAAGAACAGGGTTTCTATTGGAGAGGCCGCTGTAAAGTCTTCTAAAGAGGTGAAGGAAGGAGACGTGATAAAGATCCGTAAAAATCAGATAGACTATAAAATCAAGGTGATACAGATCCCTAAAAGCAGGATAGGGGCGAAGCTGGTGCCACTTCATATTAAGGATGTGACCGATAAAGAACAGTACGAACTTCTTAAACTACGCAAAATGTCTCAGGATTATTACCGAAACAGGGGTGAAGGAAGACCTACTAAAAAAGACAGAAGAGATATGGATGAATACGTAGAAAATGATGTTACATCAGATTTTACAGACTGGGACGATTTCTTTGGTGAAAGTGATGATTCCGATCATGATGAATCATAGATAAACCTTTTCTATAATTTCGCTCACAATATCTTCCGGATCACGGGAATCCGTATTTACGCTAAATTGTGCTTTATTATAAAATTCATTTCTTTCAAATAAATGCTTAGCAATAAATTCTGGAAGGTTTTCATCAGAAATATTGGCAATTAAAGGCCTTTTTTCTTTCTGTTTGGAAAGCCTTTCCGTTAAAGAAGCCACAGATGCCTTTAAAAATACACTTTTTGAATTGTGATTAATGATCTCCATATTATTGTAGTATACCGGGGTACCGCCACCTAAACTCAGGATGATATTTTCCTGTGTAGCCAGAATTTCTTCCAAAACTTCTCTTTCAAGTTTTCTAAAGTAAATTTCCCCCTTTTTCTCAAAGATTTCAGGGATTGTGAGCTTATTCCTTTTGGAAATCTCTTTATCGAGGTCAATTAATTTAAAATTCAGTTTTTCGCTTAAAATTTTGGAAACGTGAGACTTGCCGCTTCCCATGTATCCGACCAGTGAAATTATCATGATAAAATTTTAAACAAATTTGCGAAAAAGTTTTGAGAAATTAAAAAAAGTCATATCTTTGCACCACTTAAAACAAGGGACATTACTACAACGTAAATCGCTTGTACAAAGTGGCCGACCTGGTAGCTCAGCTGGTAGAGCAATACACTTTTAATGTATGGGTCCTGGGTTCGAATCCCAGCCAGGTCACAAGCAAAAAATTTCATAAAGTCTTATGTTTTTTTTGCCTGCGTGGTGAAATTGGTAGACACGCCATCTTGAGGGGGTGGTTTCCTAAGGATGTGCTGGTTCGAGTCCAGTCGCAGGCACTGCAAAAAAAAATAATAATTAATAGTGAATTATTATAAAATTAATTTTATATTTATCATTATTAATTGTGGCCGACCTGGTAGCTCAGCTGGTAGAGCAATACACTTTTAATGTATGGGTCCTGGGTTCGAATCCCAGCCAGGTCACGAGTTTACTGAAAAGTAAATTTTTTTCATATTAATATTTTGTGATTTGGTGTTTCAAAGGCTTCCTTCAGGAGGCCTTTGATTTTTTATATAGGTTAAATTTTATTCACGGCAAATAAAAAAGCGTCACTTAAAAAGCAACGCCATATTATTTAAGATTATTTGCGATCTACACCTTACCTTAACTAAGCCTTACCTAATCTAAGTGCATATTGTCAATTAATCTCACACCATCCACTACTACTACAATAAAAGCTCTGTATTGTTTGTCCTTATAAAAAAAGTCAGTTTCCTTTAAGGTTGTTTCATCGGCAATCAGGAAATATTCTAATTTCATTCCTTGCTGATGGTCAAAAATATCAATTACCCTGTTTTTGATTTCCGGAATGGAAACTACGCGGAACCAGTCGTTAACCTTATTTAAAGTTTCATAAATGATTTTTGAAGCTTCTCTTCTGTCTTCATGCAGTCTCTGATTTCTGGAGCTTAATGCAAGTCCGTTTTCTGCCCTGTAAATAGGAACCCCTTTTATTTTGATCGGTAGTTTCTTTTTTTCGACCATTTTTTTGATGATTGCCAACTGCTGGAAGTCTTTTTCTCCAAAATAAGCATTGTCAGGCTTTACCTGACTGAAAAGCTCTTCCACAACAGTTCCCACACCGTCAAAATGTCCCGGCCGGGATTTTCCTTCCATCTCATCTTCCAGCCCGTCAAAATCATAGTGTTGGCTTTCCGTCTTCTCGGGATAAATATCCTGAACTTCCGGAATATAAACGGCATCCACTAATCCGGAATTTTTAAGAATTAAAACATCGCGGTCTATATTTCTCGGGTATTTTTCAAGATCTTCCGGGTTATTGAACTGGGTAGGGTTAACAAAAATTGAAGAAATAACCAGATCGTTTTCTTCTCTGGCTGCTTCATACAAAGATAAATGGCCGTTGTGAAGCGCACCCATAGTAGGGGCAAATCCTATTTTCTTCCCCATTTCCTTCTGTCTTTCAACAAAATCCTGGAGAGTCTTTTTATTTTTTAGAACTTCCATAGTTTATTTTAATAGCAATTCAAAAATACTAAAAATATCATATAATAAAGTGCGTTTTTCATAATTTGAAAAAGGGAATTATCGTAAAAAAATGTTAATTAAAATAATGTTGGATGTTTTTTTGTAATTTTGCACATTAAAGCATTTTTTACAAAAATTAGATAGAGTTTATGCCGAATCAAAAAATACTGTACATTACTACAGAGATGTATCCATATCAGGAAGATACAAATATGGCTGCTGTGGTAAACAAAATGGCACTTAAGATGCACAATGAAGGCAATGATGTAAGAGTTTTTATGCCAAGATTTGGACAAATAAGTGAAAGGAAATTCCAGCTTCATGAGGTGATCCGCCTTTCCGGAATGAATATTATCATCAATGATCTTGATCAACCCTTAATTATTAAAGTAGCCTCTCTTCCCGGAGAAAGACTTCAGGTATACTTTATAGATAATGAAGAATATTTCAAAAGAAAACAATATTATTTTGATGATGAGGGAAATCCTTTCGAAGATAACGATGAAAGAGCGATTTTCTTTGCCAGAGGGGTTATTGAAACCATTAAGAAGCTTAACTGGGTTCCGGATGTTATTCATTTGAATGGATGGATGTCTTCTTTTGTTCCTATTTACCTTAAGACTTACTACGAATCCGATACTTATTTCAAGGACGCCAAAATTGTTCTTTCTTTATATAATGAGAAAGATGTTGCTTTGGACAGCAAAATAAGTGAAAAATTACAGTTTGATAATATTTCAGGGTTAAAAGCGTTAGATAATCCGAGTATTCAAAGTTTCGTGATCGAGAGTATGAACTATGTGGATATGGTTGTAAAAGGAGATGAATTCCTGGGTGGAGATCTGGATAAAGCATTTAATGAAACCACGACTTCGAAATCGGAATATCTGGACATAGATTCTATAAACCAACTTTATTAAAAAACACCTTAATGACTTATACTATTAAAAGAACTTTCGCCATCCTTTTTTTGGCGATTTTTGGAAGTGTATTGCTTTATAATTGTGAGCCGGATCCGGATTCTTTAGGAGAGCAGTTATTTTTAAACGGAGCAGCGGAAGGTAAGGAAACTCCTTATGATCTGATCGCATACAATATAGACAATAATGACAGTGTTCGTAGTGATGCTGCCAAATTAGGGGCAGTAATAATGGGGGCTTTCAAAGAAAGCCAGTTTGGTATGCAAAGAGCGTCTTATTTCACTCAGTTAAGGTTGTCTGCATACAATCCTGATTTCGGAGCTAACGCAGCGGTGGATTCCGTGGTTTTGGTAATTAAGCCTAGATATGCGCCAGATAGTGTGACTACTACCACAGATGAAAACTATGTACACCCGGATGGAAGTATACCAGCAAAGAAAGTGATAAATACATATCCTGTCAATAAATATGGTAAAGCTAAAATAAACGGTGCTGTTCCTCCATTTACGATCAAAGTAAGCGAAGTTACGGAATTCTTAAAGGCATCTACGGATATTGCTTATTCTAATAAAAATTATACAGTTGGACAAGAGCTGGGCTCAAAAACGTTCAACGGGAATGTGGCTTCGGTAGCGATTACCAAAGATTCTGATAATTCATCTATATTTACTTCCCCTGTAGGTTTCAGAATTCCTTTATCGGCTGATTTCTTCAAAACAAAAATTATTGATTATAAAGGAAAGCCTGAACTTAAGGATGTATCTAACTTCATCAGGCATTTTAAAGGTTTGAAAATTTCAGTTACGGAAGATGACGGATATTTATTCCAGTTCTCTCCGAATGATATGGAACTGATCATGTATTATAAATATGATAAAACTGAAAATGGGACCACTACGAGACCGCAGACAACTTATACTTTTGCTTTAGGGGCAGGAAATGCTCACATTGGGCATTATGAGTATGATAGAACTGGAGCAATACTTAATGATTATGTAACAACAGGGCCACCAACTGAAGATGGAGATAAGAAGCTTTTTGCACAAGGAATGGGAGGTCCTTCTATCGGAATTAAATTCAAAGCAGAAGAGATTGATGAGCTGAAAAAGCTATACCAAAATGAAAAAGCTGCTATTATCAGTGCTAAAATCAGAATGTATACAGATCCGGTTAACTGGGACAATAAATATGCGAAGCCATCCGAGTTTATTTTTGTACAAAAAGATAAAGACAGTGGTGGTGAAGAAACAACTGAATTTACTACAGATCTGCTTAATTTATCGGGTTCAACGAATTTTGCAATGTACAGATCGTATAATTTGGACAAAAATCCGGCTTACTATGATTTTACGGTTACAAAATCAGTGAAAGATATTGTAGAAGGAGGTGTAGATTATACTCATAAATATTTTAAAATAGATCTGGGTGGCTTCCTGACAACTACAACAGGCGCTTTGGCAGGAGCCCAATATACTTCGAGAAATTTTGCCAGAGACAGAGCTGTTTTTGTAGGTTCTGACCCAAATAATGCTAAAAAAATTCAATTAATAGTTACTTACGGTAAAAAATAATTTAAAAACACGAATACTATATGTGTGGAATTGTAGGATATACAGGATTTCAAGATGCGTATGACATCGTAATCAACGGTCTTAGAAGATTAGAATATAGAGGATATGACAGCGCAGGGATTGTCTTAGAAAATACCAACAACAGCTTTGAAGTTGAGAAGACAAAGGGAAAAGTGGATGATCTGGTTCATATTTCAGAAAAATTGAAAGGAGTAGCTAAAATAGGAATGGGGCACACCCGTTGGGCTACCCATGGTGTTCCAAGTGACAGAAACTCTCACCCGCACTTATCCAATAACGGAAAAATAGCAATTGTTCATAATGGTATTATTGAAAATTATGATACGATTAAAACGATGCTTACAGAAAAAGGATTTACCTTTAAATCGGAAACAGATACGGAAGTATTGGTAAACCTTGTCCAGTATTTCATGGATGCAAATCCTGAAACTGATTTCCCAACGGCAGTAAGATATGCTTTGAACGAAGTATATGGAGCTTATGCCATTACGGTAATGCACGAAGATTATCCTGGAGTTTTGGTAGTAGGAAGATTGGGTTCTCCACTAGCTATCGGAATTGGGGAGAAGGAATATTTCATTGCTTCGGATGCATCTCCTTTTGTGGAATTTACAAAAGAAGCCATCTATCTTGAGGAAGGTCATATGGCAACTATTTCCCTGGAGAAAGGGGTGGACATCAGAACCATCAATGATAATTCTAAAATTGAACCTGAAATTCAGGAACTAAAATTAAGCTTAGAACAAATAGAAAAAGGCGGCTATGAACATTTCATGTTGAAAGAGATTTTCGAGCAGCCGAAATCTATTCACGATACGATGAGAGGAAGACTTCTTGTAGAAGAAGGAGTCATTAAAATGGCAGGGATTTGGGATCATGTAGAGAGATTTAAAAACGCCAACAGAATCATCATTATTGCCTGCGGTACATCATGGCACGCCGGTCTTATCGGAGAATATCTTATTGAAGAGTATGCAAGAATACCTGTAGAGGTAGAATATGCATCGGAATTCAGATACAGAAATCCTATTATTACGGATAAAGACGTAGTAATTGCAATTTCCCAATCAGGAGAAACTGCAGATACAATGGCTGCATTAAAATTAGCCAAAGAAAAAGGAGCTTTCATCTACGGAATCTGTAATGTGGTAGATTCATCTATTGCAAGAATCACAGATGCAGGATCTTATACTCACGCGGGACCCGAAATCGGGGTTGCTTCCACAAAAGCATTTACAGCTCAGTTAACAATCCTTACCCTCATTGCATTTAAGTTAGGTAAGCATAACGGCAACTTAGGAAATGCAGATTTCATGAGCTTAATTGCAGAATTGGATGCTATTCCTAAGAAAATTGAGGAGGTTTTAAATACAACTCATGAGCTGGTTCAGAATATTGCAAAGGACTTCGTAAATGCAACCAATTTCCTTTATCTGGGAAGAGGATACAATTATCCTGCTGCCTTGGAAGGGGCTTTAAAACTGAAAGAAATTTCCTATATTCATGCTGAAGGATATCCTGCTGCAGAAATGAAGCATGGCCCGATTGCTTTGATTGACGAGAATATGCCGATCGTAATCATCGCTCCTAAAAAAGGACATTATGATAAGATTGTAAGCAACGTTCAGGAAATTAAAGCCAGAAAGGGAAAAGTAATTGCTGTAGTAAACAAAGGAGATCAGCAGGTAAGCGCAATGGCAGATTATGTAATTGAGATTCCTGAAACTTCTGAATGCTTCTCCCCAATTGTTGCATCAGTGCCTTTACAGCTGCTAGCTTATTATATAGCAGTATATAGAGGAGCTAATGTAGACCAGCCAAGAAACTTGGCAAAATCTGTAACCGTGGAATAAAAAATTGCTTGTAAATAAAATAAATTTAGATTTCTTCCGTTATTTCAAAAAAAATCTTAAAAGTTTCTTAAAAAAATTATATATTTACGGCTTAATTATAAAAATTAACATGAAAAGGATATTTCTTTTATTATTGTCTGCGTCGGTAGCGTCGGTATCTTGTTCAGGTGGTGGAACTTCTTCTGTTGGGAAGCCAGGAACAAAAGGAGAATTGATACCAAGAGAAAAAACAAAATCATTTGTTGCGGAAAGACCTTATGGTATGGTTGCCATTCCTGCGGGATCATTTATTGCAGGTCTTGCAGATCAGGATCCAACCAATACTCCTGAGAAGGCAGCATTGAAAACAGTGACTGTTTCTTCTTTCTTCATGGATGAAGCAGAAACTACCAATGCAGAATACAGGGTATTTATCAATTATGTAAGAGATTCTATTGCCAGAACCCTTCTTGCTGAAGCTGCCGGAGAAGGTGGTGAAGACGGAGGAGGCAGAGGCGCAAGCATAGGAGATTATGCATACCTTGCTCAAAAAGAAGAAAATTTAACACCCTATCAGGAATATTTAGAAGGACAGGGAGGCCGTGAAGATGGCGAGTATGATCCTACTAAAAGACTAGATTGGAAAGTTCCTTTACATTGGAATACGAACAAATATCCGGATGTAGAATATGCGGAAGTTTTGGAATCAATGTACTTACCTGCTTCCTCAAGAATGGGGAATGAAAGGATCCTAGATGTTAGTAAACTTAAATATACTTACAAATGGGGAGACATGGATGCTGCAATTGCTGATAACGAAAGAGGGGTAAACTACCTGAGAAGTGAAAGCATTGCCATCTATCCGGATACTACCGTTTGGGTAAAAGATTTCCACTTTGCTTATAACGAACCTTTATTTGAACAATATTTCTGGCATAAAGCCTATAAAGATTATCCTGTTGTTGGGGTAACCTGGGATCAGGCAAGAGCTTATTGTAACTTCAGATCTAAATTAAAGTCTGATTACAACGAAAGTTTAAAAAGAAGAAAGCAAAGACCATTGCAGTTCCGTCTTCCTACAGAAGTTGAATGGGAATATGCTGCAAGAGGTGGAATGCAAAATGCTACTTATCCTTGGGGAGGTCCATATTTAATGGATGACAGAGGTTGCTACTTGGCCAGCTTTAAGCCTAAGAGAGGTAACTATATGGAAGACGATAAAAAAGGTACTTATACATATACAGCTCCAGTAAAGAAATTTAAGAAAAATGGATTTGGATTATTTGATATGGCTGGAAACGTTTCTGAATGGACAGTGTCTGCTTACAACAACTCTTCATACGGATTCTCATCTACTTTAAACCCTTCTACTAAAGACTTGGTTGATACTAAAAAGTCTGTAAGAGGCGGTTCTTGGAAAGATGTAGGATATATGCTAATGAACGGTGCAAGAGATTGGGAAAGAAAAGATTCAGCAAGAAGTTATATCGGATTTAGAACTGTGCAGGATATCCCTGAAGCTGCTGTTAAACCAAAAAGAGTTAACAGATAATCAATATCAAAATCAAAATTATTTTTCAATAACAATTTTATTTAACATTAAAAAAAACTAAATATATGTTTAAGACTAAAGATGCTTGGATGAATTTCTTTTATTCGTTCGGTGCTGCAATTGTAATTCTTGGAGCTTGGCTTAAAATTACTCACATTACCTTGGGACCAATTAATGGTAACATGGCTCTTACAGTAGGGCTTATTACTGAAGCAATCATTTTCATCATTTTCGCTTTCGACCCGCCAAAATCTGAAGAGTCTTATGCTTGGGAAAATGTATATCCTGAACTATTAGATAAACATGCAAACCCAAACCCATTACATTCTAACGTATCTTCTAAAAATAATATCGATCATTTTGCAGAACTGGAAAACTCTCTTTCTGGTAAATTGGATCAAATGCTTAAGGATGCAAAACTAGATGTTCAATTATTCGAAAGCTTAAGAACAGGGATCAATAAATTTTCTAGTTCAGTTGACCAGATTAACCAAACTGTTGACGTTTCAGCTTCTACTCATAAATATAACGAGCAATTAAACAAAGCGGCTCAACACATGGAAAGCATGAATGCTCTATATGCAATGCAGTTAGAAAACGGTAAGAAACAGTCTGAGTTTGCTAATAAATATGTTGCAGATATGCAGAAATCTGTTGAGCATTCAGAGAAATTCAACCAAGAATTACAAGGTTTAACAGCTAATTTGAATAACTTAAACAGAGTTTATGGTGGTATGCTAACTGCAATGAAGTCTTAATTCCAACCCATTTCTAAATTTAACTACTTAATCAAAAACAAAAGAAAAGAGAATGGCACAAGGAAAACAGACTCCACGTCAGAAGATGATCAACCTGATGTATTTGGTGTTCATCGCTATGATGGCCCTAAATATTGATGCGGAAATCATCAGATCATATTATGATTCTACTCAAGCACTTAACGCAACAAGAAGTTTAACCGAGAGAAAAAACGAGAAGATTTTCGAAAAAACTCTTGAAGCAAAGGCTCAGCAAGTACCAGATACTTATGCTAAACCTTGGGCAGACTATCAAATTCTTAGAGATAAAATCAATATTTTAGTTGCTCATGCAGATAAAATTAAAAAGCAATTAAATACAGAATCTGAATTTATACAAGGTGTTGATGTAAGTGAAAACTTTGCTGCACTTAACAATAATGAACCAACTACGAATTATTTCTTTAATGAAGGTGATGAGAACTCTCCTTCTAAAGGAGCATTAGAGTTGAAATCTAAAATTGATGATGTAAGAAACTATATCAATGCCACATTTGGAAACAATCCTCAACTTCAGGATTTAGTTGACAGAGCAAACAAATCTCTTATCGCTGAATATCCTCAAGGTAAATCTCCAAATGAGAAAACCTGGTTCCAGAATAAATTCTATCATCAGCCATTAATCGCTGCGATTTCAAACTTAGAGATTATTCAGAATGATGCCAGAAATGTTCAATCGGATGCATTGGCATTAATGTTACAAGAAAAAGTAGATGCAAGCATTAAGTTCAGCAGTTATGAACCAATTGTTTCCGGACCGGTTGATATCCAGGCTGGAGAACAAGCTGAAGTTAAGGTTATGTTAGGTACTTATTCTAATAGCGATAAGATCAGAATCAGCGGGGTTAGCAGACAAGAGAATGGAAAAGGTATTATCCCAATTTCAGGAAGTGGTGCAGAAGGACCTCGAACGTTAAGCGGTTCAATTACATTGACAGATGCTTCAGGAAAGCCACAAAGTTTCCCTTGGACGCATACTTATAACGTAATTGCAGGACCTCAATTGGTAAAACTTCAGAAAGGATTACTATTATCTGCTGATAAGATGAATGTAATGTACAGAGGACTTGAGAACCCTGTTTCAGGATCCATCTTAGGTGCTGATAATGCTAAATTATCATTATCCGCTCCAGGAGCAGTTGTGAAGAGCACAGGTCCAGGAAAATGGAACGTAACGCCAACTACAGGTACAACACTTAAGTTGACATTATCAGGAACAGATCCTACAGGTAAATCAATTTCTCAGGTGTTTGAATACAGAATTAAAGGTGTTCCACCGCCACAAGGACAAATGAGAGGGCAGAATGTATTAGGTATGCCTGCGACTTCAATCCCGAATCAATCGGTACAAGCAGCAATTCCTGATTTCGACTTCCCGGTTTCATTCTCTGTTAATCAGTTTATGGTTAAAGTACCTGGTAGAGCGGCATTACTGGTTAAAGGTAATACTTTAGGTGAAGCAGCTGGTCTTATGAAGAATTTGAGAACAGGAGATGTAG
Organism: Chryseobacterium barbadense; assembly: GCF_042849955.1. Taxonomy (NCBI): domain Bacteria; kingdom Pseudomonadati; phylum Bacteroidota; class Flavobacteriia; order Flavobacteriales; family Weeksellaceae; genus Chryseobacterium; species Chryseobacterium barbadense. Next base: position 19,274 of record NZ_BAAFHL010000007.1, on the reverse strand, counting down.
TATATATTTTTGATATCAAAGCTACTGCTACAGGTTTAGGTAATCAGCAGATTAAAAATATAACTCCTATTGTAATCAATGTTCAGTAAGGTTTAATAGTTTAATAATAATATTATGAAAAAATATATAAGCAGTCTTTTAGTATTAGTTTCGGGATTTGTATTTTCCCAAACTATTCTGAATGCATCTTCTCCGGAAGAATTCAGAAGGATGAGAGATGAAAATAAGCAAAAGGTTGGAGATACTGTTATTGATAAAACGGTTAAGCCTTTGGAATATGGATTTGTTGATGACAAAGACATCTTGAAAAGTATGTTTGTTTGGGAAATTATCGATATGAACGATAAGATCAACCAGCCCTTCTATTATGATAATCCGGATGGTCTGCTTTCATCTCCTACGAGATCATTGTACCAATTGTTATTGGATGCTGCCATCAGTGGAAAAATAGCAGAAGTATATGATGATGAAAACTTCGTAACTAAGCTTACTCCTGAAGGAATCCAGAAAAGATTGGAAAGTGTAAGAATCTCTGATGCTGCTATTGATATCCTTAACACAGGAAGACCATTAACAGAAGATGAGAAAAAGCAATATACCGATATCTTCAAAACAACAACAGATAAAGTTAAAGTACTTAAGATTATGGGTATGTGGTTCATCGATAAGAGAGATGGTCAAATGAAATACAGACCACTTGGTATTGCTGCTATGGGACCAGATCCGGCTGTTCAGGGTAGAACAGGACCAAACGGAGAGCCTTTGGCAGGAGCAGATGAGCTTATTGACCTATTCTGGATCTATTATCCAACTGCAAGAGATGTTTTAGCAAATAATTATGTATTCAACAAAAAGAATTCGGCGGCTGACTTATCTTTTGATGATTTGATCAATGCGAGAAGATTTTCTTCAATTATCTATAAATCATCAAGCGGTTTAGGAGACGGTACTATTAAGGACTATATCCCAAGAAATGCTGAAGAGCAGTTAGAAGAAAGCGACAGAATTAAGGAGCAGATTCTAGAAATGGAAAATGATATGTGGAATTACTAAATTTCACTTGTTATTTATACAAAACCTGAGTATTTTTACTCAGGTTTTTTTTATTATGAGAAATGTAGACTATATTATTGTGGGGGACGGATATGCAGCATTGTTTTTTGCCCATCAGCTGATTAAGCGTCATCAATCTTTTGTTGTTTTTTCAGAAGGGAGAAAGAGCGCTTCCCAGGTATCCGCCGGCATTATCAATCCTGTAGTATTAAAAAAGTTTACCACATTTTGGAAAGCCCAGGAACAAATAGATTTCCTGAAAAATACCCTTAGTGAGATAGAATCTTATACAGGAAAAAACTACCTGATTAACGCACCGATTCATAGGATTTTCCATGATGAAAATGAACAGAATTTATGGTTGAAAAAATCAGATAATGAAGATCTTTTGGCGTTTTTGAATAAAGAGTTCAGGCATTTGGATATCGTCAAGAATGATTTCAATACAGGAAAGGTTGATCAATCAGCAAGGTTGGATGTAAGCGGTTTTTTCAATGATTTATTTAACTATTTTGAAAGCCAATCTGCTCTGATAAAACAAAAATTTGACTATGCAAAACTTAATCCTTCAGAATTCACATACAAAGACATCGCTTTTAAACATATTATTTTCTGTGAAGGGATGAACGTAAAGGATAATCCTTATTTTTCTGAGATTCCGGTGAATCCTAATAAGGGGCATCATATTAAAGTAAAGCTTTCCAAAGATATTCCTGGAAATATTACCATTAAAAAGAAGCATTTTCTCTTTCCTGTAAATAATGATTTGTATTTTTATGGAGGCACTTATGACAGAGAGCAGTTACATCACCACATAGACGATTCAGCAGTAGAACAATTGGTCCGTGGGTTATCAGAATTTTATCCGTATGATTTTGAAATTAGTGAAGTTAATTTTGGCTTCAGACCTACTGTCAAAGACAGAAGACCTATTATAGGAAGGCACTCTGAGCATAAAAATCTGTATGTATTCAATGGGTTGGGAGCAAGAGGAATTTTAAACGGATGCTATTTTTCTAAAAGTTTATATGACTTTATAGAGAATAATATTCCGCTGCATGAAGAAATATCAATAACCAGATTTAATAAGTAACCGAAAGACTATGAATGAAAATATACTAGGAATTATAGCAGGGATACTCACTTCCGCCTCAATGGTACCCCAGCTTTTGAAAGTCCTGAAAGAAAAAAATGTTGAGGACCTTTCTTGGGTGATGCTGTTGGTTCTGATCACCGGTGTCTCTTTATGGGTATGGTACGGAATTATGAAAGAAGAGTGGCCGATCATATTATCGAATGCCTTTTCCGTACTTCTCAATAGTACGCTTTTGGTCTGCTATTTCATCTACAAAAAATAAACTTGGGCTTTTACGTAGTAAAAGCCCAAGTTTATATATATAGAAGGTTATTATTCCTGAAGAGTAAACTTAGCCAAAGGAGCCATTTTAGCTTTATTCAGTGTAAGCGTATTTCCACTTACAGAATAGTTATCGGCAGCCAGTAAAGCCTGGGTAAACATACGTTCAGTTTCCAGATCTTCGCAGGCAATCATGGTAGACATTCCCTGGTTGAATTTGATGCGCATCACATCCGGCTTAATTTCGAAAGTACCTCCTACGCCATTACATCCGGCATGTCCGGAATATCGCATATCTGCCATATTCAACGAAAAATAAGGATTGTTTTTTGGATCATGGAGAGTGATAGGTTTTCCGTTTAGCTCAGTAAGTTTCCAGGTTTTTCCGGTAATATCAGTGGAGCTATTTGCAGGTGGAGTAGTCGTCTTGCACGAAACAAGCATAATAGCCACAAACAATAGGGCTAAATAACTATATAGTCTTTTCATATTTGAATATTTAAAATGAATAAATTAATAAGATGCCATCTTAGCAGAAGCACGTTCCTTTCCGTTGTGTTTATAATGGAATAAAACCATATCTACATTTTTTTTCAGGAAGGTAATATTGCCTCTGATATCAGAATACTGATATTCTGCATTGGACGCTGTATATTCTGGTAAATCCTCATTTCTTTTCAGCTCATACGTTTTGCCTCCCAAATGTATCGTTACCGTGTTTTCGGTTTCATTAATGGTAACCTCCATCTGATCACCGAAGTTATCTGTGAAAACCTCTTTAGTGATTTTGTCATCTTTTACGGAATTAGGTTGAACCTCAGTAAGAGATTCGGTTTCCTTGACGGGCTGCTTACACGCTGTTACAGAAAGTACAGCCAGGCTGATAATAATTGTTGATACTAATTTTTTCATAGTGATAAGTGATTAAGTGTGTCATGAAATAGTGTTAATGTTGTATAAATTTACAAATATTTTTAATGTATATGTGTTAAATTTTGATAAATTAATTAAATCTCAATATTTGATTGTAAATATGACCATTGAAAAAGGTGTCGAAATACTATCTTAAATGAATAGAAAAATCTGGAAGAAAATAGCAAAAGAAATGATTTTCCTTTAACCATGCCCATTCAGCTTATTTAAAGGAAAGTTAAACTTTGTTAATCTGCATATAAGTATTAAGATCTACATGTAGATTTGCATCTTCAAATGAGAAACATTATATTATATTTTTTGACCAGTTTATTTCTGCTATTTGTGGTAGAAAGCAAAATAAGTGTCAAAACGCTCCGTAATGACTACAATGGTCATGTTTCTCATCATCTGCCTAAAAAGGCAAACCGACTGAATCAAACGTATGAAAAAATCTCTGTTCAGCAAAAAGTGGATGATATAGATGTCACCTATTCGTTGGAACTTGCAGAAGATGATTTTCAATTGTCAGATACTTTTCAGACCATTGTTGTTTTTGCCAGTGTTTTCAGTCTGATATATATTTTCGGGCTGCAAAATAAAAAGCGCCTGAAATCCTCCATACATGGCTTAATTTTCAATTTTCTCCATGTAAAGAGATTCATTCTGATTCGTTCTATCAGAATTTAAAATTGCTTTTCCCGGTTTTACCTTCTACTCATGTCTTGAGTGGAATATGCTGTGTTGTGAAATAATCATTACTCCTTTCACAAACACGTCTCAAATTAATTTTCAATTAACATTAACGATTTATATACTCTGGAATTATGATGAAAAGAGTTATCTCAAGCATGATGCTTAGCACCCTCTTGTTATTGGGTGCATGTAACGGCAAAAAAGAAGAAAAAGAAGAAGAAGCGGTTTATCCCGTTACTTCACCCGTCAAAATGGATACAGTAATCAACAAGGAATACGTGGCGCAGATCCAATCTGTGAAAAATATTGAAGTTCGCGCCCAGGAAAAAGGATTTCTTGAAAAGATCTATGTGGATGAAGGTCAATACGTCCATGCAGGGCAAACATTATTCAGAATTATGCCTCAGTTGTATCAGGCAGAATTGATGAAAGCGAAAGCCGAAGTGGAGCAGGCTTCCATAGAATTAAAAAATGCAACCACGCTGGCCAATAACAATGTGGTTTCCAAAAACGAAAAAGCAATGGCAAAAGCTAAGCTTGATGCTGCCAATGCAGAAATGAAACTGGCTCAGATCCACTTATCATTTACCGATATTAAAGCGCCATTTTCAGGAGTTATCAACAGAATTCCTTTGAAATTGGGAAGTCTTGTAGATGAAGGAGATTTATTGACCTCCCTGTCAGATAATACCAATATGTACAGCTATTTTAATGTTTCGGAACCGGAATATCTGAGCTATCAGACGCATATCAATGACAGAGGAAGCAATCAGGTAACATTGGTGATGGCCAATGGAGAAGATTTTCCTCAAAAGGGAGAAATTCAGACCATTGAAGGTGAATTCGATAATGAAACAGGAAATATTGCTTTCAGAGCTAAATTCCCAAATCCGGACAAATTGTTGAGAAACGGGGAAACCGGAAAAGTACGAATGACGTTACCGCTTAAAAACGCTTTGATTATCCCACAGAAGGCGACTTATGAAATTCAGGATCAGAAATACGTTTTTGTAATCGATAAAAACGGTGTTGCCCAATCTAAAAATATAAAAGTGGCTTATGAGCTTCCTGATCTTTACGTAGTGGCTTCAGGACTCTCCGAGGGTGATAAGATTCTTCTGGAAGGCGTTCAAAAAGTAAAAGATGACCAGAAAGTAAAAACAAAACCTCAGGATCCGAGAAAAGTTCTTCAATCATTAAGATTAAAAGCAGAGTAGGACTCATTAAATGAAGCAGTATGTTTAAAAAATTTATTCGCAGACCCGTTCTGTCTATCGTTATCTCTCTGATTATCGTATTTATGGGAATCTTGTCACTGGTAAAATTGCCGGTTACCCAATTTCCGTCTATTTCACCGCCTAAAGTAAATATCACCGCAGAATATCCCGGAGCCAACAACGAATTATTAATCAAATCGGTGGTGATTCCACTCGAAAGAGGTCTTAATGGAGTACCAGGCATGAAGTATATGACTTCCGATGCCGGAAACGACGGAGAAGCATCCATCCAGGTGGTATTTGACTTAGGAACCGATCCAAATGTAGCCGCAGTAAATGTTCAGAACCGAGTATCTTCCGTGGTGAATAAGCTTCCGCCGTTGGTAGTGCGTGAAGGGGTGAAAATCACTCGTGAAGAACCTAATATGTTGATGTATATTAATTTATACAGTGATGATCCCAAAGCCGATCAGAAATTCCTTTTCAACTATGCAGATATCAATGTCATGTCCGAATTGAGAAGAGTAAGCGGAGTTGGTTTTGCAGATATCCTGGGAACAAGGGAATATGCCATGCGTATCTGGCTTAAACCGGATAGGTTAACCGCATACAGTATTTCGGCAGATGAAGTGATGGAAGCGTTAAATGCGCAGAGTTTGGAAGCTTCTCCGGGTAAAACAGGAGAAAGTTCAGGAAAAAGATCCCAGTCATTTGAATATATCTTAAAATATCCGGGTCGTTTCAATAATGAAAAAGATTACGGAAACATTATCCTTAAGGCAAAATCAGACGGAGAATTCATCAGGTTAAAAGATGTAGCTGATATAGAATTCGGGTCTTCCATGTATGACATTTATTCTACATTGAATGGAAAGCCTTCTGCTGCGATCACGGTAAAACAGTCTTACGGCTCCAATGCAAGTGACGTTATCAAAAATGTAAAAACGTTGATGGCTGAATTACAGAAAACCACTTTCCCCAAAGGAATGCACTATGATATCAGTTATGACGTATCAAGATTCCTGGATGCATCCATTGAAAAAGTAATTCATACTTTATTTGAAGCATTTATTTTGGTAGCCATTGTGGTATTCCTATTTTTAGGAGACTGGCGCTCTACATTGATTCCGGCTATTGCAGTTCCCGTTTCATTGATCGGTACTTTTGCTGTAATGTCCGCTTTCGGAATCACTTTAAATATGATTTCGCTCTTTGCTCTTGTAATGGCAATTGGGGTCGTGGTAGATGATGCTATTGTTGTGATTGAAGCAGTTCATGCCAAGATGGAAGAAAAACATCTTTCACCATTAAAAGCAACAGAAGAGGCGATGCACGAGATCAGTGGAGCAATTATCGCAATTACCTTGGTAATGGCATCTGTATTCATTCCGATTGCATTTATGTCTGGTCCGGTTGGGGTTTTCTATCGTCAGTTCTCCATTACAATGGCTTCTGCGATTATCCTTTCAGGGGTAGTAGCATTAACCTTAACTCCTGCATTATGTGCTTTAATCTTAAAAAATAACCACGGAAAAGCGAAGAAAAGAACCCCGATTACTATTTTCCTGGATAAATTTAACAGCTTATTTACAAAAGGAGCAGGAAAATATGAAGGAATGCTGAATAAAACCGTGAAGAAAAAAACAATTACGCTTCCGCTATTATTAGCTTTCTGTGCATGTACATTCTTTTTAAGCAATTCCCTTCCATCAGGATTTATTCCGGCAGAAGACCAGGGAATGATCTACGCAATTATCCAGACACCACCGGGTTCAACGTTGGAAAGAACGAATCAGATTGCTAAGGAATTATTAAGAGAATCTGAAGACATTGATGGTGTACAATCTGTTTCTTCATTGGCAGGTTATGAAATTCTTACGGAAGGTACAGGTTCCAATTCCGGCACTTGTCTGATCAACCTTAAAAGCTGGGAAGATCGTAAAGAATCTGCCGCGGAAATTATTGAAAAGCTGGAAGAAAAAGCCAAAAATATTCCCGGAGCCAATATAGAATTCTTCCAGCCTCCATCCATTCCGGGTTATGGTGCGGCAGGTGGTTTTGAACTTCGTTTGCTGGATAAAGCAGGAAGCGGAGACTATCATAAAATGGAACAGGTAAGTAATGATTTCGTAAAAGAATTGAAAAAACGTCCTGAACTAGGTTCAGCGTTTACCTTCTATTCCGCAAGTTTCCCTCAATATATGTTGAGAGTAGATAATGATCTTGCTGAACAAAAAGGCGTAACCATTGAAAATGCGATGGATAATTTATCAACATTGATAGGTTCGAATTATGAGACGAGTTTCATTCGTTTTGACAGACCTTATAAAGTAATTGTTCAGGCAGGTCCACAATATCGTGCATTGCCAAGTGATTTATTGAAACTGTATGTGAAAAATGATAAAGATCAAATGGTTCCGTATTCAGATTTCATGCATTTGGAAAAGGTGTATGGTTTATCAGAGTTCACGAGACATAATATGTATAATTCATCCGAGGTAAGTGGAACTCCTGCACCGGGTTACAGCTCCGGACAGGCCATTGCAGCCATTAAAGAAGTGGCAGATAAAACACTTCCAAGAGGTTTTGGTATCGACTGGGCAGGGATTTCTAAAGATGAAGTAAACCGTGGAAACGAGGCTGTATATATTTTTCTGGTGTGTTTAGGTTTCGTGTATCTGATTCTTTCCGCACAGTATGAAAGTTTCATTCTTCCATTGCCGGTAATACTTTCTTTACCAACGGGGATTTTCGGAGCATTCTTGTGTTTAAAATTATTAGGATTAGAAAATAATATTTATGCTCAGGTTGCTATGGTTATGTTGATCGGGCTTTTAGGGAAAAATGCCGTATTGATTGTTGAATTTGCCGTACAGAAGAAAGCTGAAGAAGGAATACCGGTAGCACAGGCTGCCATTGAAGGAGCGGCGATCCGTTTCCGTCCGATCTTAATGACCTCATTTGCTTTCATCGCAGGTTTGATCCCATTGGTCATGGCAACAGGACCGGGAGCGATCGGTAACCGAACCATTGGTACAGCTGCTGCCGGAGGAATGCTGATCGGAACCATTTTCGGATTAATGATCATTCCGGGGTTATATTACATCTTCGGAACGATTGCGGAGAAATCAAGATTGGCAAGATACGAAGAAGAGAATCCTTTAACTGAACAAACTGAACCTTATCAACATGATGGAAAATTTGAAGACTAGAAATATGATCACAGCCATTGCCTTATCGCTTGTTTTAGCAAGCTGTAAGGCTCCGATGGCAACAGTTATAAAAGACGAGGTGAAGGAAAATGTACCTCAAAACTTTAATCAGCAGGATCAGGGTGATGCCAATAACAACAGTGGTACCACTCCGTGGAGGCAATTCTTCACGGATCCGAACCTGGTTGCGCTGATTGAAACTGCTTTAAAGAACAACCAGGAACTCATGATCACCTTACAGGAGATTGAGATCGCCAAAAGTGGTGTTTTAGCAAAAAAAGGGAAATTAACTCCAACGGTTTCTGCAGGAATCGGAGCTGGAGTAAAAAAAGCAGGACGTTATACGAGCGAAGGAGCAGGTGATGCAACGACGGAAATAGAACTTGGAAAAGAAATGCCGGATCCGCTTGGTAATTTCGAGGGTGGATTGATGGCCAATTGGGAAATTGATATCTGGAAAAAGCTCAGAACGGAAAAAGAAGCGGCAGTAGCTCATTATCTTTCCACAGTTGAAGGTAAAAATTTTGTTCTTTCAAGCTTAATAGAAGAAGTTGCTGAGAACTACTATGAATTACTGGCGTTGGATAATCAGTTGGATATTATTCAGCAATACATCAAGCTGCAGCAAAAAGCTTTGGAAATTTCAAAGATTCAGAAAGAAGCTGCAGCAGCCACTGAATTGGCAGTAAAAAAGTTTGAAGCGGAGTTAGCCAAATCAAAAGCAACGGAATATACCATCCGTCAGGAAATTACCGAAAAAGAGAATCAGATCAATGCTCTTTGCGGTCGTTATCCACAACCGATTGTGAGAACTAAGGAAAACTTTATGTCAACGATTCCGCAAACTGTGTATACAGGAATTCCATCACAGCTATTGGCCAACCGTCCTGATATTAAACAGGCAGAATTAGAATTAAAAGCAGCGAAACTTGATGTGGAAGCGGCAAGAAAAGAGTTTTATCCTTCATTGGAAATTTCCGCCACATTAGGATTGGAAGCATTTAAACCTTCTTATCTTGTAAAACTTCCGGAATCAATGGCTGCAAGTTTAGCCGGGGAATTAGCCGGACCTTTAATTAATAAAAGCGCAATTAAAGCTAATTTCCAAACAGCAGATGCAAGACAGATTCAGGCCTTGTACGAATATGATAAAACGATTTTGAATGCTTATCTGGATGTGGCTAATCTGATGTCAAAAGTTAAAAATATTGATCAGTATTACCAGTTAAAATCTCAGGAAACTCATGCTTTGGAACAGTCCATTGATATTGCCAATCAGTTATTCCGGAATTCCAGAGCAGATTATCTGGAGGTCTTATTAAACCAGAGAGATGCATTAGATGCTAAGATGGAACTGGTTGAAGCAAAAGAAAAACAACTAAGTACAGTGGTTGATATTTACAAAAGCCTGGGAGGCGGATGGAAATAATTCAGAGGAATTATTAAAGTTAATTGAGGAGCTTGATTTGTAAGAATCAAGCTTTTTTTATAACGACAAGTTTTGTCGTTATATCGTCATATTTTTGCTGTGTTGATATAATGTAATTTATATTAAATCTAATTAATGAAATTTTAATACGTGCTAAAATTTGTTAAATTTGTAAGATTTTATTAATAAACACTAGTATTAACTTTTAAATACACAAGATAGATGAAAAAAATCTACATGAGTGCACTTTTCTTATGCACTACTGCTGTGCTGTATTCTCAAAATGTCCTATGGCAGAAAGATATCAAATCCAATACTCAGGATTTTCTTTCACAAGTAACCACAACCATTGACGGACAGTATCTTATTTCAGGAAGCAGTATTCAGGCTTCAAAACAAACTGAAAACAAACAAAATAATGGTTACGATTTCCATTTGGTTAAGTTAAATGGGCAGGGAGAAGAAGTCTGGGAAAAATACTTTTCAGGACAGAACCATGATTTCCTTTCCGCTGTGGTGAATACCCAGGAAGGAGGTTTTCTTCTGGCTGGAACTTCCTATTCAGGAAAAAGCCTTGATAAGAAAGAGGATTCCAAAGGCGGATCAGATGTATGGCTCATCAAAATCAATGAATTCGGGGAAGAACAGTGGCAGAAAACCTTAGGTACTGCCTCCGATGAAGAAGCCAGAGCCGTGATTCAAACGACAGACTTAGGCTATTTTGTGGCAGGAAATGTTCAGAACTCCTCTAAAGGTTATGGCTCTAAAGATATATGGGTTATCAGACTGGATAAGACAGGAAAACAGGCTTCTGAACTGATAATGGGCGGAAAAGGACTGGATGAAGTGGAGAAAATGATTCCCACCAAAGATGGTGGTGCTTTATTAGGGATCTATTCCAGAAGTAGCATTGGAGGATCAAAGAAAACTGAAAACTATGGTGAAGGCGATTACTGGATCATTAAGCTTAGTAAAGATGGAAAAGTGGAATGGGAAAAGAACTTTGGAGGAAAAGCCGATGATCACTTAAGAACTTTGGCTTTAACTTCTGCAGGATATTTAATTGGTGGAGAATCCAGATCAGAAAGATCAGGAAACAAAAGTACAGGGATAGAAGAAGGAACCGACTTATGGTTGATTTCCTTAAATGAAAGAGGTGAAGAAATCTGGCAGAAATCCTACAACTTCAAGAACAGGGATGTATTAATGGGGATGAGCACCATCAACAACCTGTCAAATGACAACCAACAACTAACAACTAAAGGAATCCTGTTAGGTGGTTATACCCAGGCAGAAGGAAGAATAGAAAGTGATGATGAGACGTTCTGGATGCTGTATCTGGATCAGGAAGGAAAGGAACAGTGGAGAAAGCATGTGAAGGGAGAATCCAGAAAGAAGGAAGAAAGACTTTCAGATATCAAGCTCAACAGGGACGGTTCTATTATACTGGCAGGAACCAGTGCGGAGGAATTAGGAAAGGAGAACTGGAAGATTGTGAAGCTGGGAGACGGACAGATTGATCAATTGATTGAGAAGCAGGACATCAGAGTCTATCCGAACCCTGTATCGGATTACACGTATGTAGAAATTGGCTATGAGTTTAAGGAGGCGGATATCTTGTTGTATGATATGAGTGGTAAGCTGTTACAACAAACTAAGACCAAGAACAAGGTGACTAAGATCAATACACAGCCTTTGATTCAAGGAGCTTACCTGATCACAATAAAAACAGATACCAATAAAAACGCAAGTGCGAAAATTATTAAGAAATAAACACGAATCATGAAAAAGAATATATCAATTTTATTATTAAGCTGTATCGCACATTTTGTAAGTGCCCAGGCGGAAGGAGAAAAAAGCTATGTCGGAAATATTAATGAAATGTTTCCCGCTGCCCCTACGTCTAATAATTTAATGAAATTTGAAGAAGTACCTGTAAGTTACTATACAGGAATACCGGACATTAATATTCCTTTAGTTAATATTCCTACAAATAATAAGAATGTAAATATAAATGTCCAGCTTAAATACCATCCATTAAATGCAAAACCAGATGACAGGTCAGGAGAAACTGGGTTAGGCTGGAGTTTAATTGCAGGAGGAACAATATCCAGAACTGTGAGAGGAGGTGGTCCGGATGAAAAGAACAGAACCGTTCCATCCTCTGTCTCGCCTAAAATGAAGTATGGAATTTATAATCATTTTTATAATCCCACTCATAAAATTATTAATAATGATTATTCATTTAATTTCAATGATTATACATATGATGCAGGAATAGGAAAGTTTGATACGGAATATGACCTGTATCAATATAATTTCATGGGACAATCAGGAAGGTTTTATGTGATAAAGAATCTGGATGGAACATATACTGCTGAAAAACTAGATAAGAACAACCTCAAGATCATTTGCAGTACAGATGCAACTACAGGAGTTATCAATTCTTTTACCATCACAGATGATAAGGGGATTAAGTATATTTTCAACGCCATGGAAAGGTCTCAAAAAGATATTACTCTCGTGAAAATAGGCTTAACAACCGGGAATGGGAATCCAATTCCAAGTGTAGAAATAGGAGATTATTACACTTCCTTTCATTTAGTGAAAATTAATGATCAAAGCAATGTTAATCTGGCAGAGTTTAAATATGATCTCGCATCCCAGGTGAAATTTCAGGAAACCCCTACTGCGACTAGCAGGTTTGCAAAAAATGTTAACTATATCAACAACTCAGCAGGACAGACAGGAGGCCAACAGATAAACCCGGATAGCAGTTTACCAGGCGCTTTTGAAAGACAAATGGTACATAACACTTCTCAAACACGTTTATTGACCAGTATTGATGTAAGAGGAAGAGGAACTGTATATTTGAACTACGAGCAAGGAAGACAAGATTTCAATTATACAGAGCCAGCCAATTTATATAAACTAAAATCCGTACAAAGTAATTACTGGGGGCAAGCATCTTCACAATATACTGATAAATACGTTTTGGATTATGATTATTCTAATATTAATTTTCAGGCATATAACGGAAATCAGTTGCTAAAGAAAATGTTACTGAAAAAAGTAACCAAAATTTCCCCAAGTAATCAAAACTCTGAATATCTTCTGGAATATAACGAGAATAATTCTTCCTTGAAAAAGGATGGCTGGGGATATTATGAAGTTTCAGGTCTGAGTTTAAATAATGATATTGCTACTGATGTCATAAAATCTATTACCTACCCTACCAAAGGTAAAGTAGTGTTTAATTTTGATGAAAATGAATACAGCTATTACCCGACGGAGAATGATCTTATGATACCTATAGCGGGACATAATGTAACTAACAATTTTGATTCAACAATCAGTTTTTTACAGTTCAGTCCGGCTAAGCAACAGTTCTTTACCATTCAGTCAGCCCAGACGGTTAACCTTGATCTATTTTTAGGAAATCTGATCTATTTTAACTGGCAATTCAAAATCTATAAGAAAAATGCTGATGGGACCTTTTCACCGGCAGTATATGAATTTGGTTATAATGCACAAACCTGTAACAAGGTTCAGCCGCCAGCGTGTTTTGTTGTGAATCCTAATCCTGACGGACATGTAATATCAGAGTTTTATAAAAGCGTTTATCTGGAACCGGGGATTTACTATGCTTCGCTGACGGGGGATTTCGGGCCATCAAATCCTGATCAGACAGGAGATACTTTTATTGCCCATACTACGGAAACCACTTACGTAGATGTTAAAGTTAAAAAAGGGGGTGGAATCAGAATTAAAGATATCGCTTATTTTGAAAACCCTGCTTCAGGTATAGCATCAAAAAAATATGTATATAACTACACTAACCTGGATGATCCCCAAAGAAGCAGCGGTGCCTTAGTTTTTCCTGAACCTTTATTTAGGCTTGCCAGCTCTTATTCCTACCGGGATAAATATAATAATTTCATGATATCTTACAGCGCAGAGTTTGATATCACTACAGATTATAATATCCTTCCAGTTCAAAAAACACAAGGGGCTGATGTGGGATATAAATATGTGAGTGTAGAGCAGGTAGATACCAGTAATAACAAAAAAGGAAAAGCGGTTTATAAATTCAGATCTCCTCTTGATTATCCAAATGAAGAAACTGTTATCGTTCAATTAAATCCTATTCCTATATCAAATCAGGATTATTTAAGAGGGCAACTAATTTCTGAGAAAAAATACGACGCAGGCAATAATCTATTATCAGAAATAATCACAGACTACACAACTACAGCCTACCAAAAAAATGACGGGGTTAAATTAAAAGACAATTATGCTGATAATATGATCTCTGAACTTTTTTCTTTCTATAATTATCAGGATATGGTTAATCAAATAGGAGTTGGTGTTGCTTTGGCTAGTCCATACAAGCACTTTGAAAAATTTGGAGTAACATTGCCGACACAAAAAATCGAAAAATCGTACTTCTATAAAAATGGTGCTCAGAGTTCTATATCATCTACAACTAATAATGTATATAATTCTAATGATTACCCTACTTCAATCACCCAAAGTTTTCAGGATGGAAGCATTACTGTAATCAATAATAAGTATGCTACAGAAAAAACAAATCAAAGGTTAATCGATGCCAATATGATTGGCTTTCCATTAGAAATCGAAGTTAAAAACAATGACAAGGTAATTAAGAAAGAGGAAACGCTATATAATAACCTTTCTAATTTCTTGCCTAGCTCGGTATTATTGATGGATATCCAAAGCGGCTCAATGTCAACGGAAGTAACGTACGATAAATATGATGATAAAGGGAACTTGCTTCAATATACAACTAAAGATGGTATACCTGTAGCGATAATATGGGGGTATAATCAAACCCAGCCTATTGCAAAAGTAGAAGGAGCAACCTATGATCAGCTTGTGCATTCAGGACTTATCCCAGCTATTGTATCCGCTTCTGATACAGATGCTTCAGCAGGGGCTAATAATGATGAAACGACATTCTTATCTGCTTTAGATTCGTTTAGGAATCATTCTTCATTGTATCGTTATCAAATAAGCACCTATTCATATGATCCGCTTATTGGGGTAAGAAGTATCACTGCTCCTGCAGGAGTTAAGGAAATTTATATCTATGATACAGCCAATAGACTGAAAGAAATTAAGCAAGAAGAAAAAGATGCTGGTGGAAATTTAGTCTATAAAACAGTAAAAGAATTCAAATACAATTACAAAAACTAAGGATGATGAAAAAAAGAATAATTCTATTAAGCAGTTTTTTGGCAGCAGGTTGGACGTTTGCCCAGACTTCACCAAGCAGCACCGAAAACTATGTATATACCAAGACCTATTTATCAGATCCAACAGCAGGAACTCCCAAAACCTCTGAAACTGTTCAGTATTTTGACGGACTGGGAAGAGCCAAACAGGTAGTAAACGTAAAAGCTTCCCCCACAGGAAAAGATGTGGTCACACCTTTTGTTTATGATGGATTCGGAAGACAGACAAGAGAATATCTTCCCGTACCCCAATCTGGGACTCAAAACGGACAAATCTACACCCAAACATCTGGAATGGTTGCTTTTCCAGTAACCGATGTCACGAATATCTATAACGGAGAAAAAATCTATTCTGAAAAACAACTGGAAAACTCACCACTGGACAGGATCCAACAACAAATCCAGGTAGGAAATGACTGGAGTACCAAACCTATGAAGTTTGAATATGATGCTTGCATGGTAGCTGATGGAGTGAGAAAATTTACCACCTCTACGACTTGGGAGAATGGCGCTACCAAAACCGTACTCGGAGAGAACTGGCTGTATACCGACGGGCAGCTGTATAAAAACACCGTAACGGATGAAGATGGTAATAAAACCATAGAGTTTAAGAATGGAGAAGGACAGACTATTCTGGTAAGAAAAGTGTTAAGTTCCACAGAAAATGCCGATACCTATTATGTGTATAATGAGTACAACCAGCTGGCTTATGTTCTTCCTCCACTGGCCAGCATGCGTGGAGATATTGTTTCTAATACTGTGAAGCATGATGAACTCTGTTACCAGTACCGTTATGATGGCAAAAACAGGTTGGTGGAAAAGAAACTTCCAGGGAAAGGTTGGGAATATATGGTGTACGACAGACAAGATCGATTAGTTGCTACGCAGGATGCCAATTTAAGAGCACAGAATCAATGGTTATATACTAAATATGACCAGTTCGGAAGGGTTGCTTTTACGGGAATTGCTACAGGTTCTTCAAGAAATGATGAGCAGACTTTGGCTAATGTTTATGGTAGCAATAATGTTAAAAGAACCAATTTCGTGTTCTTTAATAGAGAAGGAATGGATGTGTATTATGATCCTAACAGCACTTATCCGGAACTTAATTGGGTAAAACTATTATCAGTAAATTATTATGATACCTATCCTTCCTACAGCTTTAATCCTGCTTTCCCGGGAACCATTTACGGAAAACAAACTTTAACAGATGATCCAGCTTCCACAGGAAAAAGCACTAAAAGTTTACCTGTAATGACTTTTGTGAAAAATATTGAGGATGATAATTGGACAAAGACTTATAACTATTATGATCTGAAAGGAAGAGCAATAGGCTCACACTCCATCAACCATTTGGGAGGATATACCAGAACAGAATCTGATCTGGATTTTGCAGGCGTAGCTTTACAAACCAAAACCTATCATAAAAGGCTAAGCTCAGATACGGAAACAGTGATTACCGAAACTTTCGAATATGATAGCCAGAACAGGCTTAAAAAACATTATCATCAGGTAGACAGCCAACCTCAGGAATTATTGACAGAGAATACTTATAATGAATTATCCCAACTTTCCAATAAAAAGGTAGGAAACAATCTTCAGAGCATAGACTACGCTTACAACATCAGAGGATGGATGACTGATGTGAATAAAGATCAGATGGGCGTAACAGACTTAAATGGAAAACTGTTTTCTTATAAGATCAAATACAATCAAAAGGATGGAATTACTAATCCTGATCCTGTTCAGTTTTCAGGAAAAAATGTAATTCCAAGATTTAACGGGAACATTGCAGAAGTAGACTGGAGAGCGGTAGAAACCGTAGGGGTTAACCCTTCCCTGACACCAAAAAAATACGGCTATGCGTATGATGCCTTAAACAGGCTTACCGCAGGCTATTATCAGAATCCTGATAATCCGTACAGCAAGGAAAATACAGAATCTTTAACCTATGATTTGAACGGAAATATTACCAGCCTGTACAGGACTTCAACGATGGAATCGGGAAATACAACAGCTACCTTAATTGATAACCTGCAGTATACTTATGGCTCTGGCAACCGATTAACCCAACTCGATGATACTTCAGGAAATCCTTCAGGATATGAGGCATATTCTTCTTTCTCCAATACTATCAATTATGATCATAACGGGAATATGACCAATATGCCCGGAAAAAGGATTTCAGGAATACAGTATAATTTCCTTAATCTTCCTAATCAAATTGATCTAGACCTTGATTTTCCTTTCGGTGCGAGTCATCTTTACCGTGCAGACGGAGTAAAGGTGAAGAAAACAACAGTAAGTACAGTATCTGGACATAATACCATTACCACTACTACTGAGAATACAGATTATCTGGATGGATTCCAATATAAGCATACAGAAACAATTACTTCAGGTGGTGATCCGGGAGGAGGAGAAGAAGGACTGGCAGCATCTATGGAAACCAGTAGAGCAATGGAAATGCAGGCATACTCGGCAGAGAATCAACAAGTCTCATCCATGCCTCAAACTGCTAAAACATTAGACTTGCAGTTTTTCCCAACTTCGGAAGGGTTTTATGATTACATAAAAGATCAGTATATTTACCAGTATAAAGATCATTTAGGAAATATGAGGGTAAGTTTTGGAAGAAACAGCACAGGAGTTCTTGAAATTGTAGATGCTAATGATTACTATCCTTTTGGAATGAATCATTTGAATAGTGGCAATGCCTTCTTTGGAACAGGAAGTTATAAAGCTTACAAGTACAACGGAAAGGAACTGCAAGAGTCTGGAATGTATGATTACGGCGCAAGATTTTATATGCCGGATGTAGCAAGATGGGGAACGATAGACCCCTTAGCAGAGAAGATGACCCGTCATAGTCCTTATAATTATGCCTTTAATAACCCTATTCGTTTTATTGACCCAGATGGAAGACAAGGTAAAGACATACATATAACTGGAAGTAAGGCAGATGATGCTTTGAAAGAAATGCAAAAAGCTGCAGGCTCAGATATAACATTGTCAAGAGATTCAAAAACAGGAAATGTAACTTATGTCCAAAACTCTAAAGGAGCTTTAACAGGTAATGCAGCTAAAGTTGCTAATATTATAAATGATAAAACAGTAACAGTTGAATTGAAAGCAGAAAACTCTGTTGTTACAAGTACAGGAAAAAAATATATTGGAGGTGCTTTTATGGGTAACACAGTTTTGGCTAATGGCAATGTAGAGGCGGTTCAGGAAGTAAATCCAGATGTTTTGAAGAATCTATCTGATGCGAATAATAAACCAGGGGAAGGAATTTTACACGAGCTTACTGAAGGCTATGAAGGAGGCTTGTTGTCAAAAGCAAGTGGGGTTTCTTCTCCAGACTCATCAAGTCCTAACTCTATATATCCCCAAGCTCATACTGCTGCACATCCTCAACCAGGTATTATTACTATGTTAGTTGAAGAGGCAACTATGGGATTAATTTTCCCACCAAATAAGGTTCATCCTACTACACCAATTAATTCAATAATGTACGAATCTAATAACAAAACTATATTAAAAGTAAACTCAGATGGAACGCACACACCTTAATTCATTCTTGTTGTTAATCTTAATATCTATTGCACTCTCTTGTGGTCCAAGAAAAAATATCCAAACAAGTGATTTTTATAAAATTGAGAATATAGATTCTTTAAACAGTTATTATTTAGTTTACATAAAACATGATCAAAAAATATATAAAGTAATATCTAAAAAAGTAAAATCTACGTGCAATATAATTAAGATTAAGAATACATATCCTATGTTTATCTTAGAACCTTTAATAAAAGAGGGTGATTATATTTCACAGGATAGACCAGCGAATTATTTAGATTTTATACCTGATAAAATACAACTAGATGATTCGACCATTGTAATAAGAGATAAAGGAATGGATAATATATATAAAACTAACAATTTAAATGGATTATGTTACAAAGATTTGATTCCTAGGATAAAATAATAAAAGAAAAGCATTGATATAATAAAAACCCCTCGCAAAATGCGAGGGTAAGTTTTGGAAGAAACAGCACAGGAGTTCTTGAAATTGTAGATGCCAATGATTACTATCCTTTTGGAATGAATCATTTGAATAGTGGCAATGCCTTCTTTGGAACAGGA
>NZ_BAAFHL010000006.1:0-104332 GCF_042849955.1 Chryseobacterium barbadense | reverse complement strand
AAGCCCACCAGCGCCGATGGTACTGCGACAAGCGGGAGAGTAGGTCGCCGCCAGTTTTTATTTAAACCTCATACATTATTTGTATGAGGTTTTTTGTTTTATCTATACTCATGATACGCTCCCTTATTCTGATAAATGCAGTTTAATATGCTTTTATCTTTCCTAATATAAATTTTCAGATATGAATATTTTTCTATAGTATATGTTATTTCATATCGAATATTCATTATTTTCTTTAATGTGATAATTTATTTTATCAAAAAAATATTTTTTTAAAAAAATACGTCGAGTTTTGTCGCTTGCGTGATGGATATTTATATAATTAAAAAATATCATCATGCACATCTTTAAATATTTTGGTGGATATCCTTAGTCAGACACCACCTTAAAAAATATGACTAGATGGAAGAAACTCTAATAAAAAGAGCCTTCAATTTATTCAAAAAATATTTCTCAATTAATCTATTAACCTTTTAAATTTTATATTATGTATAATTATATTAACCTTAATGAAAATAAAGTATATCCAAAAGGAAATGCGAAAATTTCTAAAAAAGAATCCGGAGAAATTCTGGTAACTGAATTATCTGAAACAACTGATGGTGTTACAATCAATACGAATGGAAAAAATATGTTTGAACTTTCTATAAGCCCTGTGATTTTTAATAAGCCATATACTTTTGGGGCATCCATGAATGTTTTAGACAAATTCAGCCGTGTAAAAACTGTTGCGCAATGGGCTTATGATGTTGATCCTGCAAAAGACCGTGCAGTTTTAGCTGTTAACAGCTTATTAGAAGGTCAGGAAATTTTAGTACAGTTTTACAAAGAAGGTAAGGAAGTTCATCAATATGTAGTAATGAATGAAGCAAACTCTGAAGAAAAAAATTGGGTCGCTTTGGTAATTGGAGCTTTGGTTTCTATTGGAACAGCTGTAATTTCTGCTATTGACTATGAAAAAACAACAACGGTAACAACCGGCCCGGATGGGAAAAAGACGACTACGGTAACAACCAAAAAATCTTTTGGAGGAGGTGGTTCAGCTAAAAAATCAGCTTCCGGAAATACTAATGAGTATGTTGATTTTGATCATATTTATATTACTTCCAGCAGAGCTTTCAATACGGAAGTTTATGATGAACTGGATGGTCCTATTAGCGAGGTTATATTCGAAGGAAACTTTGGAAGTCTGGAATTAAAATCGATTTCTAATATCTTCTAGTTAATTATAACCCAAAGAAAGTAATTTCTTTGGGTTTTTAATTTTGCCTAATGATTAGCTATATTTGATCCAAGATGATATTGATGCATCACTTAAACCTGTATAACTCCTAGATTAAATTTTTCAGTAATGGGTGAGTGGTTAGCTGCTTCAATTCCCATGGAAATCCATTTTCTGGTATCTACAGGATTAATGATAGCATCTGTCCAAAGTCTTGCTGCTGCATAAGTAGCTTCTGTCTGTTTTTGATATTTCTTAGAGATAGTATCCAGAATTTCATTATGTTCCTCTTCAGAAATCTCTTTTCCTTGTTTTTTCAATGTAGATTCTTGAATCTGAGCCAACACTTTAGCTGCCTGAGCTCCTCCCATTACTGCTAGATCAGCCCAAGGCCAAGCCACAATTAATCTTGGGTCATAGGCTTTTCCACACATCGCATAATTTCCCGCTCCATAAGAATTTCCTGTAATGATCGTAAACTTAGGAACTACAGAATTAGAAACAGCATTCACCATTTTTGCTCCGTCCTTGATAATACCGCCATGTTCTGATTTTGAACCTACCATAAAACCTGTTACATCCTGTAAAAAGATCAGAGGTATTTTTCTCTGGTTACAATTAGCAATAAATCTGGTGGCCTTATCTGCTGAGTCGGAATAAATCACTCCACCGAACTGCATTTCTCCTTTTCCGCTTTTTACCAATTTTCTTTGGTTGGCAACAATTCCTACGGACCAGCCATCAATTCTTGCTGTAGCACAAATAATACTTTTTCCGTAGTCAGGCTTGTATTCTTCATATTCGGAGTTATCTACCAGACATTTGATGATTTCATAAGTGTCATATTGTTCAGCTCTTGAAATCGGCATGATGCCAAAAATATTGTCGGGATTCTCCTTAGGCGGAAAACTTTCAATTCTGTCGAATCCGGCTTTTTCAGTGGTCCCCACAGATTTCATGATGTTTTTTATTCTGTCTAAGGCATCTTTATCATCTTTAGCCTTATAATCTGTAACTCCGGAAATAGAACAGTGTGTTGTGGCACCGCCAAGAGTTTCATTATCTATACTTTCACCTATTGCAGCTTTTACCAGATAGCTTCCTGCCAGAAAGATAGAACCTGTTTTATCTACGATCATGGCCTCATCACTCATAATAGGTAAGTAAGCTCCTCCGGCCACACAGCTTCCCATTACGGCTGAAATCTGAATGATCCCCATAGAGCTCATCTTCGCATTATTTCTGAAGATTCTCCCGAAATGTTCCTTATCCGGGAAAATTTCATCCTGCATCGGAAGGTAAACGCCGGCAGAATCTACCAGATAGATGATAGGAAGTCTGTTTTCCATAGCAATTTCCTGTGCTCTCAGATTTTTTTTTCCGGTAATAGGGAACCAGGCTCCTGCTTTCACAGATGCATCATTGGCAACTACGATGCACTGTCTTCCGGAAACATATCCAATAACAATCACTACACCGCCACTGGGACAGCCGCCATGCTCTTCATACATTTCAAAACCGGCGAATGCACCAATTTCTATGGAATCGGAATCTTTATCGAGAAGATATTCAATTCTTTCTCTTGCTGTCATTTTTCCTTCCTCACGAAGTTTTTGAAGTCTTTTTTCTCCACCTCCCTTTTTAATGTCAGCAAGTAAACGATTAATTTCTGATAGTTTTAATCTGTTCTGATCTTCCCGTTTGTTGAATTCAATGTCCATACACTTTCAATTTTTTACGCCTAAAGATACTATTTTTATAAGGAATTTGAATTGAATTAAAACGGTTGTTTAAATTATTGGTTCTCAGAAAATTGTGAAATTTTTAACAAAAAAATATTTTTAAATAATTGATATTTTTTCTAACTTTACATCAGAGTAATAGGGATTATATTCTCTATATAAATACTCTAAGTTCCTAGTTTATTTTTTTAATAGTTTATTATTTGAAGGCCCTGAAAGTTGAACAAACTTTCAGGGTTTTTTGATATCCGAACTTAATATTTTAAGTTTTTTAACACCCAGAATTATGCATATTTTTTATAGGTATTGTAAAACCTATTTGTAAATTTGCATGTTAAAATTCAAAGAGTTAGGGTATGCATAAATTAGCGCTTTTCAGGTTGCATTTGATTGTTTTTTTGTGGGGGTTTACAGCAATTTTAGGAAAATTGATTCATGCCAATGCACAGATTCTGGTTTTCTACAGAATGCTTTTTGCTGCAGTTTTTTTATTTATATTCATAAGAATTTATAAAAAGGAAAGTATAAAGGTTTCTAAAAAGATATTTTTTCAACTGGCGGGCATTGGAGTTGCTATGGCTCTTCACTGGTACTGTTTTTTTTATTCCATTAAAGTATCCAATGTTTCTATTGCTTTGAGTTGTTTATCATTATCCACTCTCTTTGCTTCAATATTGGAACCCATTATTTTTAAACGGAAAATAGATATTTCGGAAGTCGTGATGGGCGTAGTGATTGTAGCTTGTATTTTATTGATTTTTAAAACCGAATTTCAATATAAAGAAGGTATTCTATATGGAATTTTATGTGCCGTGTTTGGAACCATTTTTTCTGTTTTTAATGGAAAGATGTTTGGGAAAACAAGCTCGGGAAACATTATTTTTTATGAAATATTCTCCGGATGGTTTATTTTATTGATATTTTATTTGTGTACAGGCCAAATTTTTCAAATGAATGAAATAAACTACCGGGATTTGGCGTTAATATGCTTGTTAGCGAGTGTTTTTACTGCTTTTCCGATGCTGGAATCGGTGAAACTGATGAAATATATTTCGCCTTTTACTTTAATTTTAACAGTTAATTTAGAACCGGTTTACGGAATTATACTAGCTTTTTTTATCTTTGGAGAATCAGAACACATGAGTCCTATATTTTATATAGCATCAGGGGTAATGATACTGGCCATAATCGCCAATGGATTAATAAAAGCTAAAAAACAAAAAACCTTAAATTAAGCATCACTATATGATGAAAAAATATCTTTTACTTGTATTTTCTTTTCTATTTGGTTTTTCACAATCCCAGATCATCAGAAAATATTCCAATGAATTTTTAAATATTGGAGCCGGAGCCCGAGGGTTGGGTATGGGTGGTGCAGTCATATCCAATCAGGATGACGTCTACTCTCCAATGTGGAACCCGGCAGGATTAATGTCTATTGAAAGAGACTGGCAGGGAGCAGCAATGCACGCCGAATATTTTGAGTCTATAGCCAAATACGATTATCTGGCATACGCAAAAGTATTGGAAACAGGTGTTTTTGGAGTCTCTGTAGTAAGATTAGGAGTTGATAATATTCTGAACACGACTCAAATGATCGATTCTGAAGGGAATATTGATTATGATAAAATTACCAAATTTTCTCAATCCGATTATGCTGCAATACTTTCGTATGCTTTTAACCCGGGAGGAAATCCTAAGTTGGATGTAGGAGTAAACGCTAAAATTGTCTATAGAAATGTGGGTAAATTTGCCAGTGGTTACGGATTTGGTTTTGATGTAGGTGCAATTTATAAAGGGGATAATGGATGGAAATTCGGAGGAATGCTTCGTGATGCAACTACTACTGTTAACTTCTGGAGTATTAATCAGGATGAACTTTCCACAGTGGTAAACGGAGAAGAATTCAATCCCGCTCCAAAGGATAAAATGGAACTTACCATGCCAAAACTTAATGTTGGAGCAAGTAAACTATTTGAAATCAACAGCAGTGTATATGTACTTCCTGAAGCTGGATTAAATATAGATTTTGCTAAAACGGCAGCCCTTATTTCAACAGATTTTGCAAGTATTACCCCTTATGCCGGAGCTGAATTAGGATATCAGAAAATGATCTTTGTAAGATTGGGAATAAACAGATTTCAGTCCATTACCGATATTGAAGATTTAAAAAGAAAAGTTTCTTTTCAGCCAAGTGCAGGTATCGGGATAAGATATAGAGGGCTTACTTTAGATTATGCTATAACCAACTCAGGGATAGGCGGATCTAATTTTTATTCCAATTTCTTTTCTCTGAAACTCGATATGGGGATGTTTAGAAATGATTAGCCTATATTTGTATAAGACTTTAAATTAATATTATGCAAATGAAAAAGATTTCAATTATCATATCAACTTTTTGTCTGACTACATTATATGCACAAAAGGTTTCCGATTATAAATACATTTCCGTTCCTGAAAAGTTTACAAGCTTTAAGGATGATTACGGATTGGAAGCATTTCTGAAAAAATCTTTAAAAGGAAAGAAATATGTTATTATCCCCGGGGATAAACGTGATTGGCCTTCTGAGTTAAAAGATACTCCATGTTCTGTAGTTAATGCAGATTTGCTTAATGATAGCAGCCTTTTAAGAAATAAAGTTTTGTTACAATTTAAAGACTGTAATGATAAGGTTGTCTTATCTTCTAAAGGGAGTTCTAACACTAAAGAATTTCTTGCAGGATATAACGAGGCGCTACAACAGTCTTTAATAAGTGTTCCTGTATCAAATCCTGTTGATATGGGGATAGGAGCAATTCAGCCGGAAGGTGTAAAAGATGTTGCTCCTGTTTCTTCTTCTGCTGATCCTGTTTCAACGGTAAGTTCAAGTGCTGCTACTCCTGTTTCCCCGACTGAGAAGAAAGCTGAAAGATACAGCAATGGTAAGCTGGAGCTTCAAAAGATACAAATTGATCAAACTCAATTTATCCTTGCCGATTCCAATAGCTCTGTGCCTTTTGCCACTTTTAAAGCTACCGCAAAGAAAGATGTTTTCAGAGTGAAATTAGCTAACGGAGATTCTACTATTGGTTATTTTGAAGGGAAAAATATCATTATCGAGCTTCCTCAGGCTAACGGGGAATACTCTAAAGAAGTTTTTTCCGGTAAATAATCAATTAAAATCTTTGAAATAAAATAAAAGCTCTCTTTTGAGAGCTTTTTTATGAAATGTAATTTAATTATTGAAAAAATCATAAATTATTTTCGCCTTGCTTTTCCCCAGAATTTCTTCTAATGTTTCCAAACTGGACTCTTTGATTCTTTTTACGGACTTCAATTTAGACAAAAGTAGCTCAATGGTCTTTCCGCCAACTCCAGGAATTTCTTCCAATTCAGACTTGATGGTAGAATTTTTTCTTCTGGTTCTGTGATGTTTGACTCCAAAGCGATGGGCTTCATCCCGGACTCTCTGAAGGATCTTTAATGTTTCGGATTTTTTGTCAAGGTACAACGGAATGGAATCTTCCGGAAAATAAATTTCTTCCAACCTTTTAGCAATACCAATGATGGTGATTTTCCCATAAAGACCTAATAACTTCAAGCTTTTAACAGCGGAAGAGAGCTGCCCTTTACCTCCATCAATCAAGATCAGTTGAGGAAGATCCTCCCCTTCATCCAACATCCTTTTATAGCGGCGATAAATCACCTCTTCCATGGTGGCAAAATCATTAGGACCATCAACTGTTTTCGGATGGAAAACTCTGTAATCTGCTTTACTTGGTTTTCCGTCTTTAAATACCACACAAGCAGAAACGGGGTTCGTTCCCTGAATATTGGAATTGTCAAACCCTTCAATATGTCTGGGTTCAACAGGCATTCTCAGTAATTTCTGCATCTCTGCCATAATCCTGTTGGTATGTCTTTCCGGATCTACTATCTGTACCTGTTTTAGCTTTTCAAGGCGGTATTCTTTGGCGTTCTTTTCAGAAAGCTCAACAATTCTTTTTTTGTCACCCACTTTAGGAACGATGAGCTTTACATTAGGGATTTCTACGGATAAATGGAACGGAAGCAAAACTTCTTTGGAATCCGAACCAAATTTCTGACGGATTTCAATCAAGGCTTCCTCCATAATATCTTCATCGGATTCTTCAATGACTTTTTTAATTTCCGTAGTGAAACTCTGTATAATATTTCCATTTCGGATTTTAAAGAAATTAACGTAGGCCGCAGTTTCATCACTGGTCATCCCGAAAACATCAACATCGTCAATATTGGGATTCACAACAGTATTTTTTGCCTGATAATCCTCGAGAATATCCAGTCTTTCCTTTACAATCTGTGCATCTTCAAACTGAAGATTGGAAGCATATTTCATCATCTGGTTCATCAGATAATCTTTAGCCTTACGGAAATCTCCTTTGATAATTCCACGGATCGCATCGATCTTTTCATCATATTCTTCCTTACTTTCTAATCCCTCACAAGGTCCAGCGCAGTTTTTAATATGAAATTCCAGACAAACTTTGTATTTTCCCTCATCAATCTTACCTGGAGCAAGATTTAAATTACAGGTCCGGAGTTTATAAATATGTTTGATGGTGTCCAGTAAAATTTTTGCCGGGCGTACTTTAGCATAAGGCCCGTAATATTCAGATCCGTCTTTAATAACATTTCTGGTCAGGAAGATCCTCGGAAACTCTTCATTTTTAATACAAATCCAGGGATACGTCTTATCATCTTTCAGCATCACGTTATAAAACGGCTGATGTTCCTTGATCAGATTGTTTTCCAGTAAAAGAGCGTCGTATTCACTGTTTACAATAGTGGTTTCCAATCGTTGGATTTTCCCAACCATTATTTTTATCCTGTACCCGGAAAGATTTTTATTGAAATAAGAAAGAACCCTTTTCTTGAGGTTTTTAGCCTTCCCGACATACAATAGCTGTTCGTTTTTATCGTAATAGCGATAAACACCGGGTTCGGAAGGTAAAGTTTTGAGTTGGAGTTCTAAAGAAGGATTCATATAACAAAATTAAGGAATCCTGACGTGATTTAAAAGAATAAAAAAGCTGTAGAATTCTACAGCTTTACATTTTATATTTGGACGATCTTACCCGTTGCTCATCTGGGTATATTCACTGATCAGGAAACTGAAATAATCCCATCTGACAGAGTTTTTAGGATATTTTTTCACAAATTCAGCGTTATCCCCGAAAAGGAAATCGTAGTTGTCTTCGAAATCATCCTTATGCAGCCAAATGATTTTATCTCCCTTTTTTACATAATAAGATTTGATAACTCCGCCCCCTAACTGAGGTGAACCCATCACAGAGAATCCTCCCGTTTCTTTGGCAAAAGGATCGTAATATACAGAAATAACATCACTGAATTCCGGATTGATCAACTGCATCAAAAACTCTTTATCCTCTTTTTTGTTCTTTAAAGAAACGGTCTGATTGATAAAATGAATACGATCATTGGTTGTATTCTTCGTAAGTTTCTTAGTACCGAAATTTCTGATGTTCCCCATGTATTTAGCCACTTTTGCAATTTTCTCTACGTTGCTTGGAAATACATACATTTCACTTACCTCATCGGCATTGAAAGTTACAGGCTTTTTAGTGATGCTGTCTTTAATAGAGATTGCATAAATCTGTCCCTTTTTAGTATCAATATCACTGCAAAAGCCTTTATGAGTAGACCCGTCCTTTAAAATAATGGTTGATGTTTTCTTTGGAGAGGGCGTAGTAAAACCTTCGTTAAATAAATAGGTTTCCATTTTTTTGATGTCCTCTTTAGAATACTTTACCTTATCCTGTGCAAAAGATAATGCACCCGTAAAGCAAAACATAAGAAGTAAAGCTTTAAGTTTCATAGTTTATTAATTTTTTTAGTTAGAGCGGTAAAAATAATAAATTAAATTACTTATTTCATAAAAATAAATTCAATCCCGAAATTTAGTTTTTACAATTATTGTTAAATGCGTAATTTTAAGCAAAATTTTAGCAATGATATATGGTATAGATGTTTTCAGCTTTCATGATGTGCTGGAAATCTGTAAAAACCCGGGGAAAGCAAAACTCAATAAAGCTGCGAAAGATCAAATTTTAAAATCCCAGAAGAACGTTAAGAAAATAGTAGAGTCAGACCGATGTGTATATGGAATCAACACAGGATTCGGGCCTCTTTGTGATACTAAAATCTCTGCTGACGAAACCGCTCAGCTACAATATAACCTGATTATCTCCCACGCAGTAGGAGTAGGAAAACCAATTGATAAGGAACTTTCAAAAATCATGATGATTGCTAAAGTTCATGCATTGTCAAAAGGTTTTTCAGGAGTTTCTCTCGATGTGATCGAAAGAATGATTCTGATGCTTGAAAAAGACATCATTCCGGTAGTTCCGGAGCAGGGCTCTGTAGGAGCTTCTGGAGATCTTGCGCCTTTGGCTCACTTGGTATTGCCACTTTTAGGATTAGGGCAGGTTTGGGATGGTGATCAAGTAGCAGATACAGCAAAAGTTTTAAAGAAGAATAAATTAGAACCACTTACATTAGGCCCGAAAGAAGGATTGGGATTAATCAACGGGACCCAGTTTATTTTAGCCCATGCGATTAAAGGACTGGAAAAATTCGAATATTTATTAGACCTTGCAGATATGACTGCTGCGATGAGCCTTGAAGCCTACAGAGGTTCTGCAAGTCCGTTAAAAAAAGAACTTCACGAGATCCGACCTTTCGAGGGAAGCAAAAAAGTGGCAGCAAGAATGCTGAAGTTTTTAAAGAATTCGGAAAACTTGAAAGCTCATGAAGATTGTGAAAGAGTTCAGGATCCTTATTCTATGAGATGTGTTCCACAGGTTCACGGAGCAAGCAGAAATGCCTTTGAGCATCTTAAAAATATGGCAGAAACAGAACTCAATTCCGTAACAGATAATCCAATCGTTCTAAGTGCCGAAGAATCTATTTCCGGAGGGAATTTCCACGGACAGCTGATGGCTTTACCTTTAGATTATGCAACATTGGCTGCTGCTGAATTAGGAAATATTTCAGACAGAAGAAGTTACTTATTATTGGAAGGGAAGTATGGTTTGCCAAGACTGTTAACGGAAAGCTCAGGATTAAATTCAGGATTTATGATTCCTCAATATACTTCTGCAGCGTTAGTAACTGAGAATAAAACATTATGTTTCCCCGCATCTGCGGATTCTATTCCTACGAGTTTAGGACAGGAGGATCATGTTTCCATGGGAAGTATTTCAGGAAGAAAATTCAACCAGGTATTAGGAAACTTAGTGAATATCTTGTCCGTTGAGCTCATGTTTGCCGCACAGGGGTTAGAGTTCAGAAGACCGGCTAAATGCTCGAAAATCATTGAAGAGAATTTTACGATTCTTCGTTCCAAAGTAGCCAAACTGGAAGATGACAGATTAATCGGACAAGATATGCTTGCGATTGCAGAGCTGATCAATGAAAGAAAATTTATAGTTAACCAATAGAGTTCAGATAATAAAAAGCTTCCATTGGAAGCTTTTTATATTTTAAAACAAAAAAATAATGATTTTAAAAAGAGTTGATTCTTCGGATATTGATTTTCAGAACCTGGTAAAATTCCTGGATGCAGATCTTGCTGTTCGTGATGGTGAAGATCATGCTTTTTATCATCAGTTCAACACCATCGACGCATTAAAAAACTGTGTTGTAGCTTATCTGGATGGTGAAGCTGTTGCATGCGGTGCTTTCAAACCGTTTTCTGAAGATAGTGTGGAAGTCAAAAGAATGTATACTGATCCTCAAAAAAGAAATCTGGGCCTGGCTTCCAAAACCCTGCATGAATTGGAAGTTTGGGCGAAAGAATGCGGGTATACAAAATGTGTGCTGGAAACTGGTATAAAACAACCTGAAGCTATCGCACTTTATGAAAAGAACGGGTACCAAAGAATTGCTAACTATGGTCAGTATGTAGGAATCGAAAACAGCGTCTGCTTTGAGAAGATATTGTAATTGATCTCAACTATTATTTCCGGCATAATAAATCTAAAGATGATTCTGTTTTTTAACGATCTGTTATTCAATGTAAAGTGATATCTTGGTAAGACCAATCAAAATATTATTTTATATGAAAAAAAACGTATTCTACCTTCTTATGGTATTTTTTACTCTGGGTTCATGTTCGAGAGACGAAATCCAAAATGAGTCCCCTGAAATGGCAGTAGCTCAAAAAGATCCCTTGACGGAAAAGCAGATCAATGCTGAAATTAATCAGTCTATTAAAAACACCGGTTCTTTTACATGGAATCAGTCTTCCGATCATCTTCTCTGGAGTGCTGTTTTCCGTGGAAATAAAATCGCTTCTATCGGATTTGGAACTTCCGGGAATGATTTTGACAGAAGCCTTTCAACGAATAATGAAGCTATCCAGAATGAAGTTCTGGACATCATCAAAAAGTATGAAGGAAAACAGGACCGGGTTTTATTAAACGCCGATCAGTATCTTAATCAAATTGATGTAGTTATTGAAAAGCAGGAAACAATAGTGGCTTTACGCCATATGAAAAACATTCGTTACGTAGAACCTGCTGATTACCGCTATTTTGATATTGAGAATAATCTGAACGGAAGTATAGCAAAATCCAGCGGCAGTTCAGGATGCGGATTTGAATCCACTGCATTGAATTCAGCAGATTATACTACCGTAGCACCTAATGCAAAAGCACCCTGGTCTTTCTCTAAGCATAATATTACAAGTGCATGGAGTTACAGCACCGGAGCAGGAGTTACCATCGGGTTGATTGATACCGGGGTTTCCGCAGAGCAAAGCTTATTGGGAGGCAGCTTTAATAATGGCTATTCATCGGGAAGAACAATCAGTAAAAATGGAGTATACGTTGATTCGGTTTGGCCATGGAGTACCGGCTATGACGGATCTGCAGATAAATGTGGGCATGGAACAAAAATGGCTTCGGCAATGGCGGCACCGAGAAATAATCTTGGTCAACCGGTAGGTGTGGCTTATAATGCCAATCTCATTACCTATAGAGCTGCCTCCAATGTCGTTTTGGATGGCTATCATGAGCAGAACGGAGTGAAAATAGCATTCACGGAACTGGCGAATAATTCAAATGTGAAAATCATTTCTATGTCAATGGGACACATTTTTTCGGTTGGGAAAATCGAAGATGCCGTAAAGTATGCTTATTCTAAAGGGAAGCTTATTTTCTGTGCGGGAGGAACATCTACCAGCTTTACCAACTTTGTCGGCGTTATTTTCCCCGCATGGATGCCTGAAACACAAGCGGTGACCGGAGTAAAAGAAAATACTTCCAATCAGAAATGTGATGTTTGCCATTCCGGAGCTGAAATCGATTTTACCTACCAGATGGAAAGAGCTTCAGGAAGTTCAATTCCGGTGCTAAGCTATTATAATGCACAGACCGATTATGTTGGAGGTTCTTCTGTGGCAACAGCTTCCACAGCAGGAATTGCAGCGTTGGTCTGGTCTAAAAACCCATCATGGACCAGAGAGCAGGTGTTAAGCAAAATGAGACAATCTTCTACATATTATCCAAGCCCGAATTCAGATTATGGGTATGGAAATATCAATGTATTGCAGGCGGTTCAATAAAAATTATCAGAATATAAATTAAAGACGGGAATCATTTTAGTCACCTACCTGATAATCCAAAGGAAGCATATTTTCAATCCTGTTTTTTGAAAAATCGCCTTCGTTGATCAGTAAATCGGGGGTTGAGATATTTCCGTCTTTTGAAACCTCAAACGCTGCTCCATCGGGATGCAAATAAGAAGATAATACCGTAAGACTCTTTCCTTTGACAAACTCTTTTCCTTTAAGCTCATAATTATACTTGGGATAATTCACCTGAAGAATATCTTTAAAGCTGAATACAACCTGTTCAGCTTCTCTTTTTACGTAATCTGTATCTGGAATTTTAGTTTTCTTAATACCGAGAGCATGGGGCGTATTCCTGTTTTTCCTCGAAGCAATATCACGGATATTTTCAGGGATCTCCATTGTTTTTGAGGCTTTTATCTTAATCATAAAATCTTCTAAGGATTTTAATTCTTTATCTGTAGGATAGAGAGGATTGGGAATTCTGACAACATGATTGGTGATGAATCCTTCTTCAACTACTTTATTTTCATAAATGCTTCTAAAGAAATGCAGCAGGCTTCCTTCGTAAGCATTCATTCTGTTGAGCCTGACTTTATCCGTATTTTTAGTTTCCTTAAAGAAGCTCGTGCCGGAATAATTCAACAGATTGGTTTTAAAGTCAGCAGAAAAGCTGATGAGATTATATTCGATTTCGTATCCTAAATTTTTATTCTCAATGATCAAGGTTTTCGGAGCTTTTACTTTAAGTGTATTATGAACTTTATCATAAGCAAATTTCAAGGACCGCTGGTTTTTTATTTTCACATTTTCCTTATCATGTCCTATAAAATTATTGAGAAAATAAGAAATATAATTTCTGTAAGCTTCTTCCGTATAAGGAACAATTCTTACTTCTTCAATTTCATAGCTTTTGATCAAAACAACTTTTAATGTTTTATTTACTATTGCAGCTGAATTGGTAGCAAATGTTTCAAAATTTTCTTTCTGAAAAACAATATTCCCTGAGCTTTTTGAAGGAAGATTGAGGCTGAAACTCCCATCTTCCTGGGAAGTTGTACCTATTTTAGTTCCGTCCAGATAAATGTTGACATTGGGAATTCTCTGATCGGCATCATTCACTACAGTGCCTTTAATGACTTGTGCCACTGTAACGTACAGCGGATATAAAAATAAAAAAAGGAATATCGATTTTTTCATGGTAAGCAATATTACTCAATTTTTAGGGATAAAAAAATATGGAAAGATCTTATTCTGTTTCCGTTGCCTGTTTCTAGGTAATTATACCGATTATGAAAAATGAGTAAAAATACTCTTACACATCCTAATGGTCTATAATAACTTTGTGATGGAATCATACTTAATACATTGATAACAATTTTTAAATACCAATGGAGACCAGAAACCATTACAAACGGGGCGTAATTCCGAAAAGCCATATGAGTAGGAACTAAATACAAAATATTAATCATGTCAACACAAGAATTAGTTGTAGGAGGCTGGACAAAGTATCACGCTCTTACGCCGGAAGATCAAAAAGTATTTGATGAAGCAATGAGTGGATTTGTAGGAGTAAGCTATACTCCTCAAGAGGTATCTACCCAATTGGTAAACGGAACAAACTATCGCTACAAATGTATAGCTTCAATGCCGCCTGCAGATGTGGTTTGGGAGGCTATTGTGGAAATTTATCAGCCCATTAATGGCAAGCCGCACGTTGTATCTATTCATAGAATATAATAACAGCATTATACCTAATAAAAAACCGGAAGATCAGTCTTCCGGTTTTTTATTTATCCGATTCTCACACTCGTCATACTCAGAGAACCGCCAATCAGTTCATCATTAAATAAGGCCAGGCTTTCGGATTTGTCTTTTAAACCTAATGTATAAATCAACGGTAAATAATGATCAGGAGTAGGGACGGCATATTGTAAAAATGTTCCCTGTTTTTGATAATCAATGATATGCTGGAAATCTCCATCGAGAAGCCAGTTGTTGGTTTTTTCCCGGGCTTCAATCGCCCAATCCCAGCCGGCTCCGACGGTATTGATATTTTTCCAGTCAATCAACCTTAAATTATGCACAATATTTCCGCTTCCTATGATCAAAATACCTTTTTCACGAAGAGAATTCAGTCTCTTTGCTAAATCAAAATGATACTGTGCGGGTTTGGTATAATCAATACTGAGCTGGACCACAGGAATGTCCGCATCCGGATACATATGTTTAATAACGGACCATGCGCCATGGTCCAATCCCCAGTTATGATCTTCTTCTGCCACTACCGGAATTAAAAGTTCAGCCGTTTCTGCTGCCAGTTTAGGATCTCCGGGAGCCGGATACTGAACATCAAACAAGGCTTTCGGAAAACCGTAAAAATCATGAATCGTTTTGGGCATAGTCATAGCCGTCACAAAAGTTCCCTGCGTATACCAGTGGGCAGAAATACAAAGAATAGCATTCGGTTTAGGAATTTCCTGTGCCGCTTTCCTGAATCCCTGTACAAACTGGTTTTCTTCGATCGCATTCATGGGAGAACCATGCCCTAGAAATAAAACAGGCATTCGTTGCGTATTCTTAAATTGAGTGCTTATATTTTGTAAATCGTTGAGATTCATAACAAGTTGATATAAAAAAATAAAAGGTCCAAGGTTTATAGAAATCCCCGAACCTTTTACTATGAATGTTAAAGAACTATGCTTGTTTTACGAACTGTAATTCACCTGCAACTTTCACTTCGTCACTCACCATTACACCTCCTGCTTCAAGTGCTGCATTCCAGTTCAGCCCGAAATCTTTTCTGTTGATCTTTCCTTCAAAAGAGAATCCCGCTTTTGTATTTCCCCAAGGGTCTTTATTGATTCCTCCGAAATCTACGTCCAATGTGATAGGTTTAGTAATTCCGTTGATTGTAAGATTACCTGAAATTTTATCATTTAAAGCCTGAGATTCAAAACTGATAACAGGATGTGCTTCCGTATTGAAGAACTCGGCAGATTTTAAATGATTGTCTCTGTCCGTATTATTGGTAAAAACAGAATCGGTTTGAATGGTTGCTGTTGTCTTAGCATTTTGGAAAGAATCATCTTCAGCTTCAATTTCTGCATTAAAATTTCTGAAACTTCCTTTTACGTTGGAAATCATCATGTGTTTTACTTTGAATGTGATTTCGCTGTGCGTAGGGTCTAAATTCCATTTTGTTGCCATTGTATTTTATTTTTTATTGTTATTGATGATGCAAATGTACATTACGAAACAGCCATAAAACATTGATTTAGGATAAGAAATGAATGAAAGATTATGGAACCTCATCACAGACTTGTTTCTTACCTTGAATTAATAAACAATACCCTTCGGAAAATTCTATAGTAAGTTAAGAAATTATTCTTATTTATAAATGTTTTATTTTAACATTTTCTTAACGGGTGGTTTTTATTTCTTATTTTTGATGGATTCAATTTTATACAATGAAACTATATAGACTTTCTTTATTGATGCTGGTTTTGGGCGGATCGGCTTTTGCCCAGACTCAAAAATTTACGATGGCTGAAGCCGTAAACGGGTTAAGAAGCAATCTGGCGGTGAAGAATATTTCTCAATTTTCATGGACGGGAGACGGGAAATCCTATATCCAGGCGGTAAAAGGAGGATATCTGATGACGGATCTTAAAAGCGGTAAACAGGATACTTTGGTATCACTTACACAGCTGAACAGGCACTTTACGGATAAAAAGCTGAAAACAGTTCCGCAAATTAAATTCATCAATGGTTCTCAGGGATATTTTAATGCCAATGATCAAATGTTTTGGGTAGAGAAGTCAGGAAACGACTGGAAAATCAAGAATGCTGTTTCTGTGGAAAACGAAGCAGCCAATATGAAAGTATTTGGAGATAATCAGACGTTTGCTTATACGGTAAAGAACAATCTGTATGTAAATAGAAACGGTAAAACCATTGCCGTAACGAATGATGCCAACGAGAATATCATTAGCGGACAAGCGGTTCACAGAAATGAGTTCGGGATCGATGGCGGAATTTTTCCAGCTCCGAATTCTGAAAGTGTGGCTTTTTACAGAATGGATCAAACGATGGTGGCAGATTATCCGGTAATCGACTGGTCTGTAACTCCCGCAGTAAATCATAATATCAAATATCCGATGGCGGGACAGACTTCTCACGAAGTTACCCTTGGTGTTTTTAATATTAAAAATCAGTCAACGATTTTCCTTAAAATAGATGGCGAGAAAGATCAGTACTTGACGGCCATTACCTGGAGCCCGGATTCCAAATACATTTTTGTAGGCGTATTAAACAAAGGGCAGAATCATTTAAAAATGAATCAGTACGATGCTGCCACAGGAAATTTCATCAAAACAATCTTCGAAGAAACCGATAATAAATATGTAGAGCCGCAGCATCCCCTTGTATTCTTTCCGAATTCCAATACAGATTTTATCTGGCAAAGCCAAAGAACAGGATATAACCATTTGTTTCATTACAGTCTCGAAAAAGGATTAGTTTCTCAAATTACAAAAGGAGACTGGCTGGTTACTGACATTTTAGGTTTTAATGAAAAGAAAAAAGAAGTCTATTTTGCATCAACGAAAGAAACTCCTTTGGAAAAACACTTATATAAAATCAATTGGAATAATTTCAAAATGCAACGGTTAGATAATGCAGACGGAGTGCATACGGGAATTTTAAGCAATGATGGGAATTATCTGTATGATGTGTACAGTAACGCAGATACCCCAAGAGTAGCTAATATTATTAATACCAATACTTTTAAGGCAAATACCATCCTTACTTCTGACAACCCGTTAAAAAAATACCAGAGACCTGAGATCAAAAATGTAAGCTTGAAAGCTGACGATGGAACTCCGTTATACGGGAAAATTATTCTTCCTACAGACTTTGACCCCAATAAAAAATATCCTGTTATCGTATACCTGTACAACGGGCCGCATTTACAGTTGGTAACCAATACTTTCCCGGCTTCAGGTAACCTTTGGTACGAATATATGGCTCAAAACGGATATATTATCTTTACGATGGATGGAAGAGGTTCTGCGAACCGTGGTTTGAAATTTGAGCAGGCTGTTTTCAGGAATTTAGGTACTACGGAAATGAACGACCAGATGAAAGGGGTGGATTATTTAAAATCTCTCCCTTATGTAGATGCGGAAAGAATGGGAATTCATGGATGGAGTTTCGGAGGATTTATGACAACCAGTTTTATGCTCCGTCACCCGGAAGTTTTCAAAGTGGGAGTAGCAGGAGGACCTGTTATCGACTGGAAAATGTATGAGATCATGTATGGAGAAAGATATATGGATACCCCGCAGGAAAATCCACAAGGCTATGCAACGGCTAATCTTTTAGACAAAGTTCAGAATCTGAAAGGTAAGCTGTTAATGATTCATGGAGCTCAGGACGATGTTGTAGTTTGGCAGCATTCGGTAAAGTTTCTGAAATCTGCTGTTGATAACGGGATTCAGCTGGATTATTTTATGTATCCGGGACATCCGCATAATGTAATCGGGAAAGATAGAGTACATCTGATGCAGAAAGTTACAGACTATTTTGATCAGTATTTAAAGAAATAAGCCCAATTAAGAATAGATGAACGTAAAAATAGACAGAATACACTTTCATACATTTGATTCACTGAGGTTTATATCTTTTCTATTCGTTTTTTTACATCATTCTTCCATTCCTGAAAATACTATATTGCATTATTTTTCAAGGAGTGGGGGAATTGGCGTTGCTTTTTTCTTTGTTTTAAGCGGCTTTTTAATTACATACATTCTGATCCTCGAAAAGATTAATAATCACAATAAGATTCCCTTGAAAAAATTTTTCAAGAGGAGAATATTAAGGATATGGCCCTTATATTATGCAATGGTGTTTTTTGCATTTTGTACGCCTCTTATTCTCAGTTTTTTACATCTTCCTTATTCTGATGAAGGCTATTCGCCCAAATGGTTTTTTACCTTGACCTTTCTGGAAAACTATATGATGATGTATACAGGGAGTTTTCCTAATGTTTCACCATTGCGGGTAATGTGGTCACTCTGTATCGAGGAACATTTTTATATCATTTGGGGATTGATTTTGTATGGTATTTCTTTAAAGAATATCCCTAAATTAATTTTGATTTCCATCATCATCCCTTTTATTGCCAAAATAATATATGGGATCTATCATATACCGCCTTTAGATATTTTTACGAATCTGGATTACTTTGCTTTTGGTGCCATACCCGCATATATTTTTATTTTTCGCAAGGATATTATTAAAAGAGTAAATGAAATTCCTGCCGGATATAAATATCTGTTTTCAGGAGTTGTTTTAATAATTATTGTTGTCCTAAGCAATACTTCGATTATTACGGATTTGAAGTATGTGTCCCTAATACTTGGAGTTCTTTTTTCAACATTAATATTATTTACTTTAGGCGAAAAAAATGTATTTAAAATATCAGATAAAAGTGTATTCGCCTGGTTGGGAAAATATACTTACGGATTATATTTAATTCATCTCATCTGCATTATTTTTCTCACCAGAATAGGGAGTCAATATCATCTGAATTGGGTTGTAACGGTAATACTTTCATTTCTTATGACTGTTTTGTTGTCATTTTTATCCTATCATCTTTTTGAAAAACAATTCTTAAAGCTTAAGAAATCTGCCTGAACAAGATAGGCTGTTCTTATCATTCATCAATGTATTTGATCATTGGTTATCATAATTTTGTACATCTAAAATCAGAAATATGGAATTAGGAATAGGAATGTTTGGCGATTTGGCTTTCGACCAGGCAACAGGAAAATATAGAGACGCAGGAGTGAAAATTCGTGAAATCCTTGAGCAGATAAAGCTCATGGATGAGGTCGGAATCGATGTTTTTGCGATGGGAGAACATCACCGCCCGGATTATGCGGTTTCATCCCCGGAAATGGTATTAGCGGCTGCGGCAAGCATCACAAAAAATATAAAGCTGGCG
Organism: Chryseobacterium barbadense; assembly: GCF_042849955.1. Taxonomy (NCBI): domain Bacteria; kingdom Pseudomonadati; phylum Bacteroidota; class Flavobacteriia; order Flavobacteriales; family Weeksellaceae; genus Chryseobacterium; species Chryseobacterium barbadense. The sequence continues at coordinate 84,745 of NZ_BAAFHL010000006.1, read as the reverse complement.
AGCGGTGTAACGGTTTTAAGTTCATCTGAACCTGTAAAAGTATATGAAGACTTTTCAACATTGGATTTAATTTCCGATGGAAGAGCCGAAATATTTGTAGGTAGAGGAAGTTTTATAGAATCATTTCCTTTGTACGGATATTCTTTGAATGATTACGAACAGCTCTTTGATGAAAAACTGGAATTGTTATTAAAAATAAACTCTGAAGAAAATGTTTCATGGTCCGGAAAACTTCGTGCTCCGATGCAAAATCAGACGGTATATCCGAGAGCTAAGAACGACGGTAGACTTACTATTTGGAGAGCAGTCGGAGGAACGCCTCAGTCCGTTCTCAATGCGGCACAGTTGGGAATGCCTTTAGTAGTTGCGATTATCGGAGGAATGCCGGTTCAGTTCAGGAATTTAATTGAATTCTACAAGCAGGAATATAAAAAAGCAGGACATGACGTTGCTAATATGCAGATTGCGATTCATTCCCACACATTTGTAAGCAATGACCAGAATGTAATTGAAGGATATTTCCACACGTACAAATCCCAGATGGACAGGATCGGGGCTTCCAGAGGCTGGGCTCCTTATACTAAGATGCAGTATGACGGGGGAAGAAGTAAAGACGGAGCATTATTTATCGGAAGTCCTGCTGAGGTTGCTGATAAAATAGCTTACATGAAAGAAATATTTGGAATTACCAGATTTATAGGACACATGGATATAGGAGATCCTGCACACGATATTATGATGAAATCGATCGAATTATTCGGAAAAGAAGTATTGCCGGTTATTCAACCTTTATAAATCGAAGCTCCATTGAATGTTCAATGGAGCTTTTTTATTGCATATGCTGTCACTTCGAGTAGCGCAATGAAATGGAGCGTATCGAGAAGTTAGCTAATAAAAGTTCTCGATACAAAATTATTTTCAACTGCGTTACAAATAAATTTTTACTCGAACTGACGAGTTATTGAAATTATAAGATAAAACGTCACTTCGAGTAGCGCAATGAAATGGAGCATATCGAGAAGTTAGCTAATAAAAGTTCTCGATACAAAATTATTTTCCACTGCGTTACAAAAATTTTTACTCGAACTAACGAGTTATTGAAGTTAGAAGATAAAACGTCACTTCGAGTAGCGGAATGAAATGGAGCGTATCGAGAAGTTACTTATTAAAGTTCTTTTTAGCAAGATTAGGTAAATCTTCAAAACGACTTTCAATAAGTGCTAATTTTTTAGCCTGAGACCATTTTTTTATTTTCTTTTCAAAATCTATTGCTTGTTCTATATCCATAAACTCACAATAATAAACAAGTTGTAAAGGTCTTCGCGTGTAAGTATACGAACCAAAAAACTTTCCATCCTGATGTTCGTCAAAGCGTTTGTATACATTGTCTGTAACACCTGTATAATAAGTGTTATCCGAACAAAGTAAAATATAAACGAATGAATTTTGCATGATGTAAAGTTAGCAAAGTTCTCGATACAAAATTATTTTCCACTGCGTTGCAAATAATTTTTACTCGAACTGACGAATTGAAGTTAGGAAATAAAACGTCACTTCGAGTAGCGGAATGAAATGGAGCGTATCGAGAAGTTGCTGATATCTCAACTTATATTATTACTTTTACAACATCATGCAACAACCATCCAAAGATCCTTTACACGGTAAAAGACTTGATGCCATTCTTGAAGAACTGGTGGAATATTACAATGGATTTGAAGAACTGGGCAAACAGATCAATATCCGATGTTTTACGGATAATCCGAGCATCAGTTCGTCCTTAAAGTTTTTACGGAAAACACCATGGGCAAGAACCAAAGTGGAAAGCCTGTATCTCTTTATGCTGCGAGAGAAAAAACGAAACGAAGCAAAACGTAGAAATTAAGGAGAGAATTTATTTCTAGTTTCTTTATTTCAAAACAGTATATTTGTACGATAATCGTGAAAAATATCACGAAAAAACGTAAAGATATGACAATTGAAAAAAATCATGTTGTAGCGGTACGCTACATTCTTCATACGATCGAAGAAGACGGAAGCAAGGTTCTTGTAGAAGAAACAACAGCCGAAAACCCACTTACCTTTTTATATGGGGTGGGAATGATGATTCCAAAGTTTGAACAGAATATCTTAGGCTTACAAGCCGGTGATAAGGCAGCCTTTGTTATTCAGCCGGAAGAAGCTTACGGTGAAAAGCACCCTGATTCTATCGTGCAGTTACCGATTGATATGTTTAAAGAGTCCGGAACTCCGCCTGTAGGAGCCATTTTACCTTTAACGGATAATCAGGGAAATAATTTCCAGGCATTTGTAGTAGAAATAACCCCTGAAGCTGTAGTAGCGGATCTTAGCCATCCAATGGCAGGAAAAGTTTTGGATTTTCAGGTAGAGGTGTTAAGCACACGTCCTGCGACAGAAGAAGAATTATCACATGGCCATGCCCATGGAATTGACGGAACTGAAGGTCACTAAAAAATAAAAAAGCGTCTGATTTTTCAGACGCTTTTTTTATGCTAAAAATTCTCCGCTTACATAAAACCAGCGGTTCTGAACCATTTTGAATGTTGACAATTCATGATGAACCTGTTTCTGCCCGTCTTCATCCGTGTAGAAAGCTTTAAACTCTACTTTGCTGAGTGAAGGCTTATCAATAATTTCAAGCTTTGTCCACTCATTGATCTCTCCCCATTCCTGTAAATCTTTTGTATTGTGAAATCTTCTTTTGCTGGGAAGAGTGGTTTCCAGCAGATATTCACCATTCGGAATAGCAAATGCAGAAAACCTTGAACGCATTAAAGATTCAGCAGTCGGAGCATATTTTTCTCCGGTGTGATAAGGTTTGCAGCATTCTTCATATGATTTTCCTGAGCAGCAGGGACAGTTCATTGTACAGTTTTAAATTTATTGACCACAAAAATCTCAAAAAAAAATGAATTGAATTTGATTCTGATCAAAAAAGAAGCACTCTGTGTAGAATGCTTCTTTAGTATTATTTTATAAATCCTCTGCTTCTCAGTAAAGGTTTAATGTCCGGATCATGTCCCGTAAAATCTCTGAATGCCTGATTCAAATCCACAGAATTTCCTACGGAAAGAATATATTTTCTGAAACGGTCACCGTTTTTTCTCGTTAAGCCACCGTTATTTTTAATCCATTCCCATGCATCATTATCTAAGGTTTCAGACCATAAATAGGCATAATATCCGGCTGAGTACCCTCCACCCCAAATATGGGCAAAATAAGGAGTGTGATATCTTGGCGGAACCGTGGCTAATGTAAATCCGTGATTTTTTAAAGATTGCTTTTCAAAATCCAAGACAGGAATGAGCTGGCTTTCATTCGTAACAGTATGCCAGTCCATATCCAAAGCTGCGGCAGAAACCAATTCTGTGGTCATATATCCCTGATTAAAAGTGGCTGCTTTTTTGATCTTGTCTACCAATGTCTGCGGAATAGGCTGCTTGGTTTCATAATGAACAGCGTAATTCTTTAAAATAACAGGATCTAGAGCCCAATGCTCATTGATCTGGGATGGAAATTCTACGAAATCTCTCGGAACACTGGTTCCTGAAAGAGAAGGGTATTTCTGGCTGGCAAACATACCATGGATGGAATGCCCGAATTCATGAAACATTGTAGAAACATCATCATAACTGATCAATGAAGGTTTTCCCGGTGCAGGTTTCTGATAATTGAAACAATTGACGATCACAGGCTTGGTTCCTAATAAGTAAGACTGCTCAACGAAATTACTCATCCATGCACCTCCGTTTTTAGAATCTCTGGTATAAAAATCCAGGTAATAAATGGCTATGGACTTTCCGTCATGATCAAAAACTTCATAGGCAACTACATCCGGATGATAAACAGGTAGATCCGTTCTTTTTTTGAAGGTAATTCCGAAGAACTTTTCAGCTGCATAGAATACTCCTTTTTCTAGAACAGTAGTCACTTCAAAATAAGGTTTAATTTGGTTTTCATCCAAGTCATATTTTGCTTTTCTTACCTGTTCTGCATAGAAATTCCAGTCCCAGGGCTCAACTTTAAAGCCTCCTTTTTGCTGATCGATCAGATCCTGAATATCTTTAGCTTCACGTCTTGCTGTCTCAACAGCAGGAGTAGCAATCTGATTCATTAACTTTACGGCTGCTTCCGGTGTTTTAGCCATCTGATCCTGAAGTTTCCATTCTGCAAAATTCTTCTTGCCTAAGATCTGAGCTTTTTTCAATCTGAGTTTGGCCAGCTTCTCAATAGTTTCTCTGGTATCATTTCCGTCACCTTTCTCCGCTCTCAGCCACGAAGCCTTGAACAGCTTTTCTCTTGAAGCCCTGTTTTTAAGATTCTGCAAAAGGGGTTGTTGAGTCGTATTTTGTAATGTTAAAAGATATTTTCCGGGTTGTCCTGCATTTCTAGCGTCAGTTGCAGCGGCTTCAATCTCATCAGCTGAAAGTCCGTCAAGTTCCTTTACATCAGAAAAAAATACTCCGCCTTGTTTTCTGGCTTCTAACAATTTATTAGAGTATTGAGTAGACAGAGAAGCTAATTCCTGGTTGATCTGCTTTAGTTTTTCCTTATCAGCAGCAGACAAATTAGCACCGGCAATTTCAAAATTCTGTTTGTAGAATTGTAATAATCTTTTGCTTTCAGAATCTAATCCCGTTTCTTTAATTGATTGTATTCTTTGGTAAAGATTTTCATTCAGGTACATCTTATCCGAATGGGCTGCAAAGATCGGGGCATATTCTTCGTCCAATGCCTGCAATGTCGGATTGGTGTTTGCACTGGTAAGATTCGAGAAAATAATGGTTGCCCTTTTGAACACCTCACCGCTTTTTTCCAATGCAACGATTGTATTTTCAAAGGTAGGAGCTTCAGGATTATTGGCGATTTTCAGAATTTCAGCATCATGCTGCTTTAATCCAAAATCAAAAGCAGGTTTGAAATGTTCATCCTTGATTTTATCAAACTCCGGAGCCTCATACTGGAGCTTGCTTTTTTTCATAAAAGGATTGGATGATAAAGAAGAGTCCGGTACAGGGATTTCCTGCTGAGTATCATTTTTTTTCATTGTAGTACATGAGTAATTGAATGCTAAAGCGGAAATTAACAATACTGATGAAATGTTTTTCATAAATTATTTGTTATTAAACCATAAAGATATTAAAAACTAAGTTTATATCCGACTTTTGATTTAATCCGATGCTAACCGGTAAATCTATATACTGAAGAAATTCAAAATTTTAATGTAATATTTTTTATAAATTAGTTGTTTATAAATTAATAAGCATAACTATTAAAGTAATAAACATGAAATCAACAACTCTTTTTATTTTTTCAGCCGCCATATTACTAGTCTCTTGTAATGAAAAGCATGAGAGAAGAGAAAAAAGCAATTGGGTAGATACGGTAACCAATAAAGATCATGGTCCTACCCGGCAAAGAGAATTCAGTGGTGATTTTGATGAGATAGAAGTTTCACAGGCTATTGAAGCTGAAATTGTGAAATCGGATCAGGAAAAAGTAGTGATTTCCGCCCCTGAAAATATCATTGATGAAATTTTGGTAGATAACAATGGCGGGAAATTGCACATTCATTATAAACCCGGAATAAGAGTTATGAATAACAACAGGGTTACTGCAAAAATATTTACTAAAGATTTCTCAAAACTTGCCGCAAACTCTGCAGCGAGTATTGTTGTAAAAGATAAATTTACTCAGGAGAAAACCGATGTGGAAATTTCCAGTGCAGGAAAAATCAGCGGTGATATGGAAGCCAACGATTTTGATATTTCGGTAGACAGCAGCGGGAATTTTGAAGGTAAAATCTGGGCTGTGGATCTTGATGTTGACGGTTCTTCAGCTGCAAGTATTTCAATGTCCGGAAAAGCTAAAAATGCGGAAATCAGCTCTTCTTCTGCCAGTAGTGTTTCTGCAAAAGAAGTAGTGGTAGACAATTTAAGAGCAGAAGCTTCAAGTGGGGCAAGCATTCAAATCAGTGCTGTATCAAAAATAGATGCTGAAGCCTCATCAGGAGGAAGCGTGAATGTGTATAAAAAAGGAAATGTTACAACGGTCACTAAAAACGAAAGTAGTGGTGGAAGCGTAAGCATCGAATAAATTTTAGCCGGTTTCCTCGTCTTCTTCATCTGTGGATGAGGAGCCTTCCCAATTTTTATTTTCAAAATTAAGATTATCATAAGCCAATAATTCCTCCTCACGCTGGAGGATTTCTTTTGTGGTAAACAGCAGGATGTCATCATCATTATCTTTGGCTTTGGCCAGTCTTCTAATGGAAGCTTTATCAATAGCCATAAATCTCTGTCCGAGCCGCCTTGCCGCATATTTTCGCATTCCTGTTTCATGCAGGACGTCAACAGCCATATCTACTGCAGTTCCCAACGTTTCCCGATATACATTGTTAATCCCATTATTAAGATGGCCGTATGCATCAATCCTGTTCTTGGCTCTCACAAAGATTTTTACCTTAGGGTAATGTTCACGGACCAGATCTGCGATAAACTTGTTATCATCCGGATCATCCAGACAGAGTACCAGGATTTCGGCATCTTCAATTCCTGCAGCCCTCAAAATCGGAATTCTTGTAGCATCCCCATAATACACTTTGAAACCATAACTTCTTAATAATTTTACGCGGTCTGAATCCCGGTCCAGAATTGTAGCAGAAACTTTATTAGCTCTTAACAAACGTCCAACCGTACTTCCAAAATGTCCGAAGCCGACAATAATAATTTTCTTTTGACTGACATTGCCATCAAGAATATTAAAATCATGTCCCTCATCAGGAACTTCCTTAATGAATTTTGGAGTAATGATTTTATCATTAATAATCAATAGAATAGGAGTAATACACATCGTAATAGCTGTTACAGCCATCATCTGAGCGTTCAGTTCGGGACTTAAAAGATAGAGGTTAGAGGCATAATTGATCAGTACAAATGCAAATTCCCCTACCTGAGAAAGCGCAAACGCATAAAATAAGCTTTGGGGAGTATCGATACGGAAAAATTTTCCGATGGCAAATAAAACAATAAATTTTATCAGGAGAACTGCAAAAACAGTACTGAAAATAAATACCGGGTCCTTTTGAATGACGCTGAAATTCATAGTAGATCCTACACTTACGAAAAATACAGCTAATAACAAACCTTTAAAAGGATCGATCTGGGCTTCCAGCTCATGCCGGAATTCACTGTTGGCAAGCATTACTCCTGCCAGGAACGCCCCTAAAGCAGGAGATAGCCCAATCACACTCATAAGTTCCGAAACTCCGATTACCAGAAACAATGATGAGGCAGTTAATAATTCCGTCATTCCGGATTTTGAAACATATCTTAAAAACGGTACAAAAACGTATCTGCCTAATAAGATTAAAAAAGCTACTCCTAAAATTACCGTCAGAGCCTGCATCCATTCCGGCAGGGTTTGAATCAGTACCTGTATTTCATTATCTTGATGTCTTGCCTTATAATTGGCAATAATAGGTAAAATAGCGAGAATTGGAATTACTGCGATATCCTGGAACAGTAAGGTAGAAAATGATGCTTCTCCTGCTGTTGTTTTCAGTGAATTTTTTTCCTGCAGAGTCTGCAAAACAATAGCGGTGGAAGATAATGCAAAGCACATGGCAACGGCAATAGCCTTATCGATCCTCCATCCAGCCGTAATAAAAACCAGGAAAAGCAATGCGATGGTAAAAAGCATTTGGGTGAGTCCCAATCCGGCAATCTTTTTCCGCATTTCCCAGAACTTCCGGGGTTCCAGTTCCAATCCCACAAGGAAAAGAAGCATGATTACCCCAAATTCGCTGGCGTGCATAATATCATCCACATCTTTCCCGGTAAGCCTGAGAACATAAGGTCCGATGATAATTCCCCCGACAATGTAGCCAATCACTGAACTTAGGCCGAATTTTCTTGCCAGCGGAACCATAATGATGGCAACGCCCAGGAAGAGTAGTGTATTCATGGCTAAAGTTGGCTCCATATTTTTATTGATTCAGAATTTCCATAAATTCCTGCTTATGTTTAATGATTTCTTTTTTAGTAAGCTTATTGGCTTCATATACTACTTTGATAAGCTTGATGTCCGCTTTGAAAACTTTCAGAGAGACAATGAGGCCACTGATCAGCTCTTCAATGGTATATTGATACGTTCCCGATTTGCTGAAAGATCTTTCCTTTCCGCCGGTAGTCACCAAAATATATACTTCTTTTCCTTCTAAGGGATTATGTTCGCCTTCCTTTAACCAATCTCTGTCAAAGACTTCATCAATCCACAATCTAAGCAAGGGAGGCATACCGAACCAGATGATCGGAAACTGGAAAATAAAGCGGTCATAATTTTTCAGGCGTTTTCTTTCTCTGAATGCGGCAATATGAAAGTCAGGGTATTCTTCATACAGGTCTCTGAGCGTGTAGTGTTGATGGCGAACATAGAAATTGATAAGTTCTACATTCGAATTGGAGTGTTCCAGATAAGGATGCGCAAAAATCACCAACGTCTTTTTCATGAAACCTGTTTTCAGTAAATTTAATGAATTTTTGCCGGATATACTATAGAATAATTGGGCTTATTGATTTCTTAATACTAAAAATATAAAAAAAGAAGTGTTTTTTAATGTCATCAATAAAAAAACCGGTTACATGTAATAACCGGTTCTTATTTTATTCTTTACAATTTTAATTTACCATCCCCCCGATGCTCCGCCACCACCGAAACTTCCGCCGCCGCCAAAGCCACCGAATCCGCCACCAGAGCTTCCTCCGCCGAATCCACCGCCGCCAAAGCTGCCCGGGAATGGGAAGAATCCCCCCGGATAATTTCTGCGGCCTCTTCGGGTGATGATTACATCATCGTCATCATTGAATCCGCCTCCGCCGCCTCCTTTATTTTTGATAATAATAATCAGAATAATAAAAATAACGAATGCAATAATCATAATGGTAAAAATACCGGAATCGCCGGAATCATCACTTTGAGTAACCAAAGGCTTAAATTTACCCTGAACGGTTTCCATAATGGCAGAAGTACCCCGGTTGATCCCCTCATACCAAAGTCCCTGTTTAAAATTGGGGGCAACAATATAATCTATGATCTGACCGGCCACTGAAGCCGTTAAATATTTTTCCACAGCCCTTCCTTGCTGAATAGCCATTTCTCTGTCTTCTGTAGCAATAAGAAATACAACACCATTATCAACTCCTTTTTGCCCGATTCCCCATTTTTGCCCGAACATGGTCGCTAAAAAATTGATATCTTCCCCTTTTGTAGATGGGATGATCACTACTTCAATTTCCGTTGAGGTAGAATCCGAAAATTTAATAAGCTTATCATTAAGTTGATCCTTTTCCTGCTGGGTCAGCAAGCCTGCTTCATCATAAACAGGATAAAGAATCTTCGGTTTTTCAGGAATAGTATATTGTGCTGATACAATCGTGTATAAGCAAGTCAGTAAAAATGAAAATACTATTTTAAGAGAACGTAATTTCATTAGGGAGTTCGTTGTGGTTTTCCCCTTCTACGGGAAAATGTTTTTTAAGTTCAAGGCCTGTTTCCAGAATAGCGCTTTTTAACGCCTTGTAATAATTTCCTTTGGAAAATTCAGTTGTGATATAATCATGCAAATGATTCCAGTAAGACTGATGTACTTTTTCATGAATTCCTGTATCACCAATAATGGTAAGATACTTTTGTTCAAAATTCACATGGAAAAGCACAGCATTCCTGTCAGCGGTTTTATTCATGCACAGCTTTTTGAAAACTTCAAATGCAGTTTCCGCATTATGGACTTCCGTATTAGAATCTATGTGCACTCTGATCTCGCCTGTAGAATGTTCTTCTGCCGACTGAATAGCTTCCACAAGGGAAGCTATCTGTTGATCTGTTAGGAAATTGCTCATTATTCCGAGAAAACTTCAGGGGCTTTGTTGGCTCCTGCATCAGCTTTGAATAAAGGTTTTTCTTTAAAATTAGTGAAGTTGGCCAAAATATTATTCGGGAATTGCTTGATGGAAGTATTATAATCCCTCACAGCATCGTTGTAATATACCGTTTCTGTTCTGATGCTGTTTTCGATGGCAATATACTCTCTCTGGAAGTTAATATATTGTTGATCAGCTTTCAGATTAGGATATTGCTCTACAACGGCCATTAATCTGCTTAATGCTCCGGTTAATTCTCCTTGTGCAGCCTGGAACTTAGCCATATCTGCTTCCGTCATATTGGTAGGATCGATGTTGATGGAAGTAGCTTTAGAACGTGCTTCAACAACTTTGGTTAATGTTTCCTGTTCAAATTTTGAATACGATTTTACCGTTCTTTCCAAATTAGGAATCAGGTTAGCTCTTTTCTGGTATACCGTTTCCACGTTAGACCATTTTGCATTTACTCCCTGTTCCTGCGATACAAATTTATTATAACCGTTCTTGCCCCAGAAGAATATAATGGCAACAATAATAAGAAGAGCGATACCTATAGTTCCGGCGCTCAGACAGCCTTTGTTTCTCATAGTTTATTTTTTTTTAAATTTTTGTGCTAACCAAATATACAAATTATGTGCTAATTTTGTGTAAAATTATTTTAATGATAACAATAGTGGTAGCTATGGGGGAGAAAAACGAAATTGGTTCAAAAAATCAGCTTCTCTGGCATCTTCCGAAAGATTTAAAACACTTTAAAGATTTAACATCCGGACACCCGGTGATCATGGGGCGAAAAACCTATGAAAGTATCGGGAAACCGCTTCCTAATCGTACCAATATTGTGATTTCAAGACAGAAAGACTGGTTTGAGGAAGGTATTCTGATTGTGGGAAGTATTAAGGAAGCCGTGAAATTTGCTAAAAAGATTGATGAAGAAGTTTTTATCATCGGTGGTGGAAATATTTATGAGCAGACGATGGATATTACGGATAGGCTGGAAGTTACTTTAGTAAAAGCAGATTTGGAAGCAGATACATTTTTTCCTACAATAGACAGCAAAATTTGGATGAAAACCCAAGAGGTTTGCCATGAAAAGGATGAAAAAAATCCGTATGATTTCTGTTTTCAGACCTATGAAAAGATTAAGAGTGAGTAACTGTTAAAATCTAATATCTAACTTCTAGATTCTAACCTCTAATTTTTTTATCTTTGCACTTCAAAATTGTAATAATGAACAAGTATATAAAAATTGTAGTTGCGGCACTTCTTATTCTTACCGGAATCTACATGATGTTTTTTACCAGAAACCTGGGCTGGGGGATTGTTATTTTCCTCCTGGCAGCATTGCCTATTTTCCTTTTTTTCAAAAATGAGAATATCCTTTTGGCTTTCTGGCAGCTAAGAAAACAGAATATGGAAAAAGCTTCCAAGTTTCTGAATAATATTACCAATTACCAATCCCAGCTTCACAAATCCCAGTATGGCTATTTCCATTACCTGCAAGGATTAACCTTAGCTCAGGAACATCCTACGAAAGTGGAGCCTTTGATGAGAAAAGCTTTGGATTATGGTTTGAATATGAAACACGACAGAGCAATGGCTACTTTAAATCTTGCTGCTTCAGCCATTTCCAAAGGAAGAAAGCAGGAAGGCCAGAAATTACTGGAAGAAGCAAAAAGACTGGATAGTGCGGGGATGATGACAGATCAGATCAAAATGATGAAAGACCAGCTGAAAATGCCTTCCATGCAGAAGCATATGCATAACCCGAACATGAGACAGAGAGGAAAATTCTTCTAAACTGAATAAAAAAAATAAAAGCACCTGAAAAAGGGTGCTTTTTTTATCTTTAAAATTAAAATTACATTTCCGAATTATTTTCGTACCCATAGAACTTAGGCATTTGCCAATGGTATTTCACAGCTAATGTTCTGATCGCAACAATTAGTAAAATAGTGAATATTTGTACAATGGTATAAGAAAAGGAAGTGAATTTTGTCATCAATAAAAACACAGATCCTCCCACAATACAAGCGGTAGCATAGATTTCTTTCCTGAAAATGAGCGGGATTCTATTGAGCAAAATATCCCGTATTATCCCTCCAAAGCATCCGGTAATGGTTCCTAAGGCGATGCATATTAAAGGATGAATATCCGCATTAAGCCCTTTCTGAACACCGATAATGGTAAAAAGTCCAAGCCCGAAACTGTCAAAAATAAACAGGGTTACTTTGAAATTTTTCTCCATCGATTTAAAGATCATGGAAAATATGCTGGTGATTAAAATAACGGCACAGGTCAACAGATCATGCATCCAGAAAACCGGAATGTCCAATAATAAGTCTCTCACAGTTCCACCCCCTACAGAAGTTACAAAGGCAATAATGAGCACCCCAAACGGGTCAAGGCGTTTTTGCATCGCGGCAAAACTTCCCGACATCGCAAAGGAAATAGTTCCCAGGACTTCTATGGCAAAATTGAACTGTTCGTGCATATAACTATAAATGGTAAATGATAATTGATGAATGATTGCTTCATAAGCAAATTGTCTACCATTTCATCAATTATCATTTACTGCTTATCAATTATTATTTATTTCTCCACTCTTACCGAATCCGGAACCAATAATTCGTATTCACCTCCATGGTTGATAATTTCCCTTACAATACTGCTGCTTATAAAAGATTTTCCTGATGAGGTTAAAAGGAATACGGTTTCCAGCTTTTTGTGAGCTAATGTTCTGTTGGTATGGGCGATTGCTTTTTCAAACTCGAAATCGGCAGGATTTCTTAATCCACGAATGATGAACTGGGCATTTTTTTCAAAACAATAATCAACCGTTAAGCCTTCAAAATAATCTACTTCCACATTGGGGAATTCGGCAACGGAATTTTGGATGAATTCCATTCTTTTTTCCAGTGGGAACATGTATTTCTTTTGAGAATTCTGTCCGATGGCGATAATCAGTTTATCGAAAAGCGGTGCTGCTCTTTCAATGATATCATAATGTCCTAGAGTGATAGGATCAAATGATCCCGGGAAAACAGCAATTTTCATGATTGTTTTGATTGTTTAGCCAGAGCCTTTTCCACTTCGTTTCCGCAAAGGTCTGTAATAGAAATTCCGTAATGTCTCGCTTGCTGAGGTAAAATACTTGCCGGGGAGAATCCAGGATTGGTATTCATCTCCAACATGTAAGGAATACCATCCATTAAAATATATTCACTGCGTGAAAATCCACTCATTCCTAAAGAATCATAAGCTCTTTTGGCAATTTCTTCTACTCTGATCCTTGTTGGTTCATCAATTCTTGCAGGGGTAATTTCTTCGGAAGCTCCTTCATATTTAGCTTCATAATCGAAGAATTCATTAGTAGGAACTATTTCGGTAATTCCCAATACAATGGTTTCGCCTTTAAAATCTATTACGCCAACGGAAACTTCCATACCGTCCAGGAAGCTTTCAATTAAAATTTCATCATCTTCTTTGAAGGCAACTTCAGTAGCCGCAATCAATTCCGATTTCTCTTTTACTTTTGTAATTCCTAAAGAAGAACCGGATTGGTTCGGTTTTACAAAAAGAGGAAGATTCAGCTTTTCCACAATCTCATCTACATTGATGTTTTCACCTTTTCTCAGGTAAATGCTTTTTGCAGAAGGAATTCCATATTTTGACAATACAGCAAGAGTATCTTTTTTATTGAACGTTAAAGCACTTTGGTAAAAGTCGCAACCTGTATACGTTTGCCCGATTGCATCCCAATAGGCCTGTAAGATGCCATTTTCACCAGGTGTTCCGTGGATAATATTAAAGCAGACATCAAACTTCAGATTCTCGTTGTTTTCCAGTGTTACAGAAAAATCACCTTTGTTGATGCCGTATTTTTTGTTGTTCTCATCTAAAAAATACCATTCATCTTTAAGGATTACTACTTTATATACATCATAGAGATTTCTGTCTAAAGAGTCATAGATTAATTGACCGCTTTTCAGGGAAACCACATATTCGTCGGAATAGCCTCCCATGACTACGGCAACACTTTTTTTGTTCATAACCATATAGTATCAATTAAGGCAAATTTAATGAAATTATGTATTGTAATATGGGAAAATCAGAAATTTTGAAATGAAAAATGAAATGTGTTAAATAAAAATCACATTCTAAAATTATTAATTATATTTGCCGTTATAATTAAAGTATTTTTAAGTATGCTTAAATCACTTTTCAATTGGAAAGTTTTACTGAACTTATTAGTAGCCATAGGGGTTTTCGTGGGGTTGGTCTGGCTTACATTTCGTTGGTTGGAATACCACACCAATCATGGTCAGGAGATACCGGTTCCCAATATTGTTAATAAATCTGTACACGATGCCATAAAAATTTTAGATGATGTAGGTTTGGAATATGAAGTAGATAGCTTTAAATATGATCCAAAATATAGACCTTATCAGGTTTTGAAAATTTCTCCTGCATCCAGTTCTCGCGTAAAGCCGGGAGCATTAATCAAATTAATGGTTAATCCTAAGACATGGGCCCCTGTTGCAGTTCCTGATGTTGTTAATAAATATTCAGGATTGGCTTTCCAAAGAATAGATCAGGTAGGTTTGAAAGTAGGTGATACCATTTTTGAACCGAGTATACAGAAGGATGCGGTATTAAGGGTTTTATTCAAAGGAAATCCTATCAAACCGGGATCATTGTTGCCGAGGTTCTCCACTATTGATGTGGTGATCGGTTCAGGGCCTATGAGAAATATCTCCATTCCTAATGTTGTGGGATTAACAGTGAAAGAAGCAAGAGGAGTTATTGCAAGGAGTATGTTTGAAGTAGGGCTGGTAGAGTATGAAGATGGCGGGAAAGATGAATCGGATATTATCTATTACCAGGATCCTGCCTCAGGAGATGTCCGGGATCAGGGGATGCAGATAGATCTTTGGGCCAGTAAAAAAACACCAGCAGAATTACGCAATAAAATTGAACAGCTAAACTCCATATACCGTATGAAGGTAGATACTTCTCTGCCTCCGATACGATATGAGGAAGTTCCTGTTCATCCAACGCC
This sequence comes from Chryseobacterium barbadense, assembly GCF_042849955.1. Classification (NCBI taxonomy): domain Bacteria; kingdom Pseudomonadati; phylum Bacteroidota; class Flavobacteriia; order Flavobacteriales; family Weeksellaceae; genus Chryseobacterium; species Chryseobacterium barbadense. The sequence continues at coordinate 69,745 of NZ_BAAFHL010000006.1, read as the reverse complement.
GGATTATGAACAAGCTCCACCACCGGTAACTCCAAAACCGGAGCCTCCAAAAACCGAGCCTGCAAAAACAACCACCAGTACTGTAAAACCTGCTTCAGGAGCTGCAACTACTACAAAAACGGACTCTAAGCCTAAAACTACCACTTCCAATACTTCAGGAAGCGGTTCCAATACGGGCAGCAATAATAAAACTACTGCTACTCAACAGACGGCTCCAAAGCCAAAAGCTAAAAAAGTAGTCGTAGAATAGTTTATATTGATTATAAAAATTACAGGCTTCAACTTTACCATGTTGGAGCCTTTTGTATAAAAAGTAAGTGTAATGACAGAAGATCATGAAGATTTTTTAGAGGATGGATTATTAGACCCCAACAATTTAGATATTGATGAGGAAAATAAGGGGCTGTATGAACATCTTAATATTACTGTAGACAGCAAACAAGAACCATTAAGAATTGATAAGTTCTTATTGATATACCGCCAGAATTCCTCCAGAAATAAAATTTCACAGACCTGCAGAGCCGGAAATGTAGTAGTAAATGGTGTTCCCGTAAAACAAAACTATCGGGTAAAACCGGGAGATCAGATTTCTGTTCTGCTCGCTCATCCTCCAAGGGAAAATGTTATTATACCTCAGGATATCCCTGTGAATATCATATACGAAGATGATGATCTTGTCGTTATAGATAAGGAAGCGGGAATGGTGGTGCATCCGGGATTCGGGAACTGGGATGGTACTTTGGTGAATGCATTAGCGTATCATTTTGAGCAGAACGGAGAGAAATCCGATCTGGACAGGGTGGGGCTTGTTCACAGAATAGATAAAGATACTTCAGGGCTTCTGGTAATTGCCAAAAACGAATATGCACTGAGTTTCCTTGCGAAACAGTTTTTTGAAAGAACGACCAAAAGATTATACTGGGCTTTTGTATGGGGAAATATGCAGGAAGATGAAGGCACAATCAGAGGGCATATCGGAAGGCATCCTAAAAACAGGATGCAGATGTCTGTATACGAAGACGGAAGTCAGGGGAAGCACGCCGTTACGCATTATAAGGTGTTAGAAAGGTTTAAATACATGACTTGGGTAGAATGTAAATTGGAAACAGGTAGAACCCATCAGATCAGGGCACATTTTAAACATATAGGACATACTTTGTTCAATGATGAAAGATATGAAGGACATACCCCTTTAAGAGGAGTGAACCTGCCAAAATACAAGCAATTCATAAAGAATGTTTTTGACATTCTGCCAAGACACGCGCTTCACGCCCATACTTTAGGATTTGTGCATCCGACTACAAAGAAGGAATTATATTTTGAGAGCCCAATGCCACAAGATATGGAGGAAGCCGTAAAAAAATGGAGAAAATATTTAGAAAACTAAAAATATATTGAGAATTTTTTTATATTTGTTGAATTGAAATCAAGATTTGTTATGAGAAAACTATATGCTATCGTATGTTTAGCTCTTTTGTCGAATGCATACAAAGCACAAGAATCACTACCATACTATCAGCAATATCTTTTGGATGGTGAGTTCCTGTTCAACCCAGCTCAATACGGAAAAACAGATTACGTACAGCTCAACGCCAACTATCAACAACAATTTTCAAAGTTCAGTGAATCTCCGAATGTTCAGTCCATAGGAATCAATGCGAACATTTTCGATAGAGTAGGTGCTGGTATTTCTGTATTCAGAGACAGTAACGGACCTATTTCTGCAGGAGGGATTACAGCTGGTGCTTCTTATTTCATTCCTCTAAGTAGCGAAGGAGACAGAAAAGATCAGTTCTCTTTCGGTACAAGTGTTAATTTTTACAATATGAATTTTGATTATTCGAAAATTAATACTGAAGACGGATACGATCCTTTATTACAAGGAAATGAAAGTAATATTTTTATGGTATATGCCAACTTCGGTTTAGCGGCTACGTATAGAAATATTTTCGGAGGTGTGTCTGTTAATGATATTGCTTTAAGTAACGATGAGTCTATTGTTAATAACTATGAGCCATCTCCAATCAAATTTTTCTTAAACTTAGGATACAACTGGAATCTGGCTGATAATATCGCTTTAACACCGTCATTATTAATCAACTTAAATACGAACTCAACCAGAATGGTAGATTACAACCTGATGGCTACCTTCTCTAATGAGATCAATTCATTCTCTGCAGGATTAAGCTACAGATCTGTTCAGAACAGATTTGATAACCAGCAGCTTCAGATTGCTCCAATCGTAAAAGTGAAATTCAACAAATTCATGATTGGTGCTACTTATAATATCGGACTTTCTGATATTCAGCAATATGGAGGAGACAGCTTCATGATCGGACTAGGTTATGAGTTTGATAACTTCATTAACCACAGAGGATTTAGATATTAATCCATTTAATTTAAATAAATTTGAGCTCTGAATTTTTTCAGAGCTTTTTTATGATTTATATTCACATCCCATTCTGTAAGCAGAAATGCAGCTACTGTAACTTTCACTTTTCAACATCTTTACAATTTAAAGATGAAATGTTGGGTGCCATTAAGAAAGAGATTTCCCTACGAAAAAATGAATTGCAGAATAAGACTTTGCAATCCCTGTATTTTGGAGGCGGAACTCCTTCCATACTTTCCGGCGATGAGATCAACGCACTAATTGATGAGGTCTTAAAACATTTCAGTTTTGCTAAAGATATAGAAATTACCCTGGAAGCTAATCCGGATGATTTAAATAACAGTTTCCTGAAAGCTCTGTCAAACTCACCGGTCAATCGCTTATCCATCGGAACGCAGAGTTTTTTTGATGAGGATCTAAAGCTGATGAATCGTGCACACAATGCTTCGGAAGCCGAAGGATCTATTAAAAGAGCGCAGGATTTTGGGTTTGAGAATCTGAGTATTGACCTGATTTATGGTTCACCAACTTCAGATTTTGAAATCTGGAAAGAAAATCTGAATAAAACAATTGCCCTGCAAGTTCCTCATGTTTCCTCTTATGCTTTAACGGTAGAACCCAAAACGGCTTTAAACGATTGGATATTGAAAGGTAAAGTTTCCAATCCAAGAGAAGAAGAACAGAATAAAGAATTTTATTATTTGTCAGATTTCTTAAAAGATAACGGTTTTGAGCATTATGAAATTTCCAATTTTGCCAAACCGGATTTTTATTCAAAACACAATTCTGCGTATTGGAAGTATAAGGAATATCTGGGGATCGGACCTTCCGCACATTCTTATAACGGGCATGAAGCCAGAAGCTGGAATATGGCCAATAATCAGCAGTATATTAAAAAATTAAACTCCAACCTTTTAGCTAAAGAAACAGAAATCCTTTCAGAAGAAGATCAGTTCAATGAAATGATGATGATCGGGCTGAGAACAATATGTGGAGTGGATCTGAATAATCTGAAAAACAAATTTTCCGATAAAATACTTGAACATTTCCAAAAAGAGACCCAGTCTAAAATAAATGAAGGAATTCTGATTGTGGACAGTAATCACCTGAAAATTCCCGAGAAGCATTGGTTTATGGCGGATGGAATTGCTTCGGATTTATTCATTGTGTAGTGCTTGCATATTTGCAAGTATTGCTACAAAATTTCTTATTTTTGTATAAAATTTCAGTTCATTTGAAAACTAAGAAACAAGATTATTCGCATCTCTCACCTAAACAGCCCATCGGGATTTTTGACAGTGGGGTTGGAGGTTTAACGGTAGCCAAAGAAATAAAAAGACTTCTTCCGAATGAAGACCTTATTTATTTCGGTGATACAAAACATCTTCCTTATGGTGAAAAATCAAGAGAAGCCATTATTGAATATTCTACCAAGATCACCAATTTTTTATTGGAGCAGAACTGTAAAGCCATTGTGATTGCTTGTAATACGGCAACTGCAAATGCTTTAAATGAAGTATTGGAATCTGTATCGTGCAGAGTTCCTGTTATTGATGTAATTAATCCCGTTGCTGAAAAAGTAGCTTACGAAATTCATAATAATGTTGGGGTAATTGCCACGAAAGCGACTGTGAATTCAGGGTTGTATAAAAAAAGTATCAGGAAGCATAATAAGTTTATCAAAGTGGATGAACTGGCGACGCCATTATTGGTTCCTGCAATTGAAGAAGGATTCAAAAACCACCCGATTACGCACGCGATCATCTACAATTATCTGAGCAACAGTAAACTGAAAAATATTGAGACATTGATTCTGGGGTGTACCCATTACCCTTTATTGATCGATGAAATCAAGCAATATTACGGAAACCGTGTCCGTGTTATAGATTCACCGAATATTGTTGCCAATCATTTAAAGATTATTTTAGATAAGTATAACCTTTTGAATGATAACAATCCAAAACCGAACTATCATTTTTATCTTTCGGATCTTACCAAAAACTTTGAGAAAATCTCCAAGAAATTTTTCGGGAAAACCATTGATCTTGAACTGAAAGTATTATAAAAACAAAGCTGTCCCAATAATGAGACAGCTTTTATTTTTATTTTGAAATCAGGTTACATCTCCACAATGATCCTTGTGCTGTCCAACCTTTTTTTCGGTGTATGAACCGGCTGGTTGGTATCTTCTTCTGATCTTGTTCCGATGGTTACGGCAAATAAGGTTTCGTATTTTTCATTGTTAATTACTGCATCGTACTGATCATTTTCAATACCTTCCATCGGTGTCGAATCCAATCCCATTTCGGCGCAGGCGGAAAGCAATATACCCAGTGACAGGTAAACCTGATGGGCCATCCAGGATTTTATAAACGCTTCCCCTTTGGATTTGACAAAGTTTTTATAATAATTAATGGAACCTTCCGGCAAGTGACCCTCAATTTGCTTTTCGAAGTCTTCCGGATTTTTCAGCACCTGAAATACGATCAGTAGTTGGCTATTAACTACTTTATCCCGGTTCCAGTAGGAAGCATCGGCAAGTTTATCCTTAATTTCTAAAGACTCATTCACAAAAACAAAATTCCATGGCTGACTGTTGATGGAAGACGGGCTCAGCTGTAAAATATCTTTCAGCTGTTGCACTGTTTCATTACTGATGGCTCCATTCGGATTATACTTTTTAACAGTATATCTCGATTTCATTTTTTCTAAAAAGTTCATAATTTTTTAAACTATATTTTTTATAGTTGCAAAACTATTGTAAGTTTTATACATTTGCAATAACGGTAAAAAATGATAGTATAAAAATGTATACGATAGACGACAAAATATATCCCTGCTGTACCAGTGTGACCATGAAGTTCATCGGAGGAAAATGGAAAGCGGTTATTCTTGTCCATCTTATGGACGGGCCTAAACGATACAACGAACTTAGAAAGCTGATTCCCACCATTACTGAACGCACCCTCAGTCTGCAACTGAAACAGCTGGAAGAGGACCATGTGATCAACCGGAAAGTATATACGGAGAAACCGCCATTGATGGTAGAATATACACTTACGGATTTTGGGAAAACCCTGCTTCCTGTGATTCGGGAGATTACCAAATGGGGCATTGAAGCAGCGCAGACCTCAAAAAAAATAATCAGGAAAACTTCCTGATTATTTTTCTGTTTCTATAGCTGTTGTATCTTCTTCATCTTTATTCGGTTCAAAAAAGCTGAAACTTACGTTTCCATACTTTCTGGTATCGGTAAGATTAGGATGCTCCAGTTTTAACCTGCTTTGATGTTCCAGGATAAAAACCCCGTTTTCCTTCAGATATTTATTATTCAAAACCAGAGAGATCATTTCATAGTATTTTTTTTCTTCCGTTTCAAAAGGGGCGTCTGCAAAAATAATTTCAAAGGATTTTTTGTTCCTGAACTTTTTCAGCCAGTCAAAAACATCACCTCTCTGAACGTTGATCTGTAAAGCCATATCCAGATCAGACGCCGTAGAATTAATAAAAGCAGTATGCTTGGGGTTCAATTCAACAGAAGTGATATCCTGGCATCCTCTTGAAGCAAATTCCAGTGAAATGGAACCGATTCCTGCAAACAAATCCAGTACGGAAATAGACTGCATATCGTAAGTGTTTTCCAGAATACTGAACAAAGCCTCTTTTGCAAAATCCGTTGTAGGTCTTACATCAAAATTCTTCGGAGCCGCTATTTTTTTGGCTTTCCATTTGCCTGAGATTATTCTGTACATGTTTTATTAGGTATTAGATGATAGGTAATGGTAGCAGGTTTATTAGAAGACGAAGTCCTATGATCTGCGACCAGCAACCTAATTTAATATGAAATTCTTTTTCGGAACGTTATCAAATACAATTTTCAAATTCTTTACGAATTTCTGCAATTCGGAGATGAAAGTTTCATTCTCTGTAGTTTCCCCATAGGCGTAAAAATGAGTTTCATTGATTCCGAAACCGATTTTACTTAAGGTAAACATTACAAAATAAAGAAAATCCACTTCTGAATTCACATCCAGATTATTGTATAAAATTACTTTTTTCTGATCGATCGCAAAGAACTCGCATTGATTGTGATACAGGTTGATATGAATTTCTTTACCGTTTTTATTGTGAACTGTATTTAAAAACTTTTCTCCTGAAAAATTGAATCTTACGGGAATGGCCAGCTCTTTTATTTTCTTGTAGAAATGTTTAGGAAAAGTATAATAAAACTGAACCTTGAATTTCTTGTTGACAGAAAGCATCAGTTCTTCTGTCTCTTTGTCAACAGGCGCATTGAAGGCAATCAGGTCATATCCGCTTTCATGTTCAGAAAAACCTTCCGGCATCAATGTAAAATGATTGAATGCTGAAACCACAGAAACTTCATCAAACCTCTGTTTGATTAAAACTTCATCCAGTACTTCCGAAATAAAATTTTCCGGAGTTTCTTCTGTAACGAAATAAGACTTTTCTTCCAGAATGCTTTTGTTTTTAGCGATCTGGTAAATTAATCCGTCTTTGGTAAAAAGTAAATTAAGTACGTTCATATTTCAATTGGTGCAAATTTAGTGAAAATCTACCATTACTGCACCCGATTGATGATGAAGTATTTCCTTATTGTAGAAATCGATACTGGTCTGGCTTTGCAGCGTGTCCCATACCAGTTTTTGAAGAGTGCCGTCACCGATTCCGTGAACGATTTCCAGTCTTTTCAGATGATTTTTTCTGCAAAATTCCAATACTTCCAGTAATTTCTCTTTCTGTATGAAAAGCCTTTCAAAACTGTCATAATCATTGGGATTTTTGACCAGATGATGAAAGTGCAGGTCTACAACCAAATGGTTTTTCTGATGCTTCTTAGAAATCATTTTCTTAGGCTCCGGTTTCTTTTCCACTCTGATGTTGTCATAAAGATCAGCATTTTTCGGGACAAGTTTCTCTTTGGGATATTGATAAGTAAATCCGAATTCATCCTTAAAGACAACAATATTCTCTTTAACGGAAGTAACTACTCCGCCCAAATCTTCATCCACTACAGAAACTTTGTCGCCAATCTTCATAATTTTCAGTTCAAAAAACAAATTTACTCTATTTTCGGACCCAGTTCAATAATTTCTAAATCCTTTATTTCCGTATCGTCAATCACAAACCGCATCATGGTCCTCATCTTATGCCATCCCTGTTTTCCGCAAGCTCCGGGATTTAAATGCAGAAGTTTGTTTTTGTCATCATACATTGCTTTCAGAATGTGTGAATGCCCTGAAATAAATAATTTAGGTGCTTTTTCAGTAATTTCTTTCTTTGCTAAAGGTGTATATTTTCCCGGGTAGCCTCCGATATGAATCATGAGAACTTCCAGATTTTCACAAAAAAACCTGTTGACTTCAGGGAATTCGGAACGGATCTTCGAGTTGTCAATGTTACCGTAGACACCTTTTAAAGGTTTGATTTTTTCGAGCTGTTCAATCACATCCATACTTCCGAAGTCTCCACAATGCCAGATTTCATCTGCCTGTTGGGCGTATGCTAAAATTCTGTCATCAATATAGGAATGAGAGTCGGAAAGCAGAAGAACTTTGATCATTATCTTAATGTTCTTTCGGTGATGTTTTCATCATATTTTTCTTTGAAAATAGCTAAGCGATCAGGGTTAAGCTCTCCGGACTGGTTGATTACTCTTTCCTTAAGAAGCCATTTTATAAGCTTTTCCATTCCCTTTCTGGAATTCATAAAGTTTAGGATTTTCGTAAAATCGGTTGATTCTACTTTTACTTTTTCAGTCAGGAAATTCAGCACATAATAATCATCATTGGTATATTTGGGCGTTTCATTGTCCATATACCTGTAAAGAAGAACCTCTTCATCATCAGCCATACTGAAGAATGAATATTGTGCGACAGTAATTTTTTCTGCCTTTAGAATCTGTTTTCCGTCTAGCAAAACCTTGTCGTCTTTAATGACTACTTCCTGAGAAAAACAGAAATGAAGGCCAAATGTAAGCACAAATAGAGAAAATATTTTCTTTGTCATTTTTTATTTGAATTGATTTTATTTCTTTTCAGCAATCTTTATCGCCTTTTGGTAGATTTTTTTAATACTGTTTTTTTCTTCCTTTTCGGAAATACCCTTTAAAGGATCAAGCAATTTAGTTGTTAAATCCTCATTGATATTGAGTATTTCACTCAAAGCAAAAGCCGCACTCCAGCGAACAACAGTGCCTTCATGGCTGGTGTTTTCAATGAGTTTTGTAATAGCATTATCCAGGTGGTCTGCAAAATGTTTTGCCGTGTTTCCTATTACTTTTGCGCTTTCCCACTTTATTCTCGGTGCTTTTTCGGAAAGACTGTCTACAACAAAGTTAAACAGATCTTTATCCAACAGTGCCGGATTGGTTTTTGTGGCAAACTCCAGCGCTTCAATACAGCTTGCTTTCACAGGATCTTTTGCCGTGGAGGCAAATTTCAGAAGGTCATTAGCGAAAATTTCGCCATTTAAAATAGCTGGAAACAGAATTTCAATTTTTTCTTTATTCTTCGTTGATTTGTCTGTAAATAATGCTTTAAGATCCATGAGATTTGAAATTGATCCAAATATACTGAAATAATAGTTTTAACAATTTCTTATCTTCGCAAAAACCTTACAACAATGAAATATAAGCTGTCTTTGTTCTTTCTTCTATTCTCTCTAATCACTTTTGCACAGGTTGAAGAAAAAAAACTGGACGAATTGATCCAAAACACTTTAAAAACCTTTGATGTCCCCGGAATGTCCGTTGGAATCGTTAAAGACGGAAAACTAATCTATTCAAAAGGTTTTGGAGTACGTTCTTTGACTTCAAAACAACCGATGGATGATATGACACTGGTAGGAATCGCATCCAATTCAAAAGGATTTACCTGTACAGCGCTGGCGATTTTAGCAGACGAAGGGAAATTGAACTGGGACGATAAAGTGTCCAAATATATTCCTGAATTCCAAATGTATGACCCTTATGTGTCTCAAAATGTAACGATTAAAGATTTAGTAACCCATAGAGCAGGATTAGGTCTTGGACAGGGAGACTTAATGTTCTTTCCGGAAGGAGGAAGCTTAACGGTCAATGATATTGTACATAATGTAAGATATCTGAAGCCTGAGAATTCTTTCAGAACAACACTGGATTATAATAACATCATGTTCATTGTAGCAGGAGAGGTGATTCATAGAATTTCCGGATTAAGCTGGGCGGAATTTATTGAGCAGAAAATTATGAAGCCAGTAGGGATGACTTCAAGTTTCGGAAGTTATAACAGAGCAAAAGCGGTCACCAACAAAATTGATGCACATGCTCCTGTTGACGGAAAAGCAATAGCAGTTCCTCACGATTGGAATGAAACAGGGAATGCTGCAGGTGGAATTATGAGTAACATCAAGGATATGACAATCTGGGCAGACTGCCTGTTGAATAATTTTACTACAAAAGACGGGAAGAAATTAGTTTCAGATAAACAGATTCAACAGCTTTGGAGTCTACAGATCCCAAGCGGCGTTGCTCCAAAAAATCCTTATGATACGAGTTTCTACGGTTATGGTTTAGGATGGTTTCTAAGTGATGTGAAAGGGCATAAACAAATTCAGCATACCGGAGGATTAATCGGAACTGTCACCCAGTTTACGTTGATCCCGGACTTGAAATTAGGGATTGTCGTATTAACGAATCAACAGTCGGGAGCTGCATTCAATACTATTACCAATACGGTGAAAGATTCTTATTTAGGAGTGGCAGATAGAAATTGGCTGAAAACATATAGTGATAGAATGTCTAAGATGAATGCGGATTTTGAAAAGCAAAAGAAAGATGCTTTTGCCAAATCTGATGCTTTTAAGAAAGAAAAGAATTTACATCCGAAAGCTGAACAGTTTGTAGGAAAATACAATGATGCCTGGTTTGGAGATGTGGAAGTTTCACAACAGGGAAATGCTTACAGGATTGCTTGCAAAAATTCACCAAGACTGAAAGGAGAGTTGCTGCCTTTCTCTAATAATAGTTTTATCGTGAAATGGGATGACAGAAGCTATGATGCGGATGCTTACATTATTTTCAGTTATGATGAGAACGGAAAAGCGCAATCGGTAAAAATGAAACCGATTTCAGATATTACGGATTTCAGCTTTGATTTTGAGGATCTGGATCTGAAAAGAAAATAATATCCAACATAAAAAAGCTTCAATAGATTGGAGCTTTTTTATTTCAATAATTTCATATCCTTTTCTATATACGCAAGCTCTACATTCAAATGTTGCTTTTCAAAGAATTTTGCTAATGCGGTCATACGTTTTTGATTATTGTATTGAATACTCGAATTTAACTTTTGCTGACAAAGAGAACAGGCTCTTGCAAAATGGCAGTCCGTTTCAGAAAGAGAATTGGTCCCGTTCATCACACAATTGGCATTCAGGCAATGGCTGATTCCGAACATGTGCCCGATTTCATGAGAGCTAATCTTAATGAGTCTTTCCAGGCTTTTATTAAAGTTAGATTCAGTTAAATGACCATCAGAGAATCTGTACATGGAGGTTACTCCTACACCTTGCTGATAAGATGCAAGCCCAAAGACATAATTCCATTCAGGTCTTGGAAAAAGGTCTTTTTCAGTAATTCCCATGAATACAACCGCATCTTTAGGTTTTCGTTGTATTAAAACACTGTCCAGGACATATCCTGCTAATATTTGTTCTGTTCCTTTATAATTCCGTCTTACAGATTTCGGAAAAATACTGTTGGATAAGGCAGGAAGAACTTTAGTTTCCAGTTGAAAATATGCGTTTAGATAGTCACGGGTGAGGCCAATCTGTCTTTTTTGTAAATCATTAAAGTTACCTATAGGCTGAAGATAAATTGTCTTTTTATCAGCTTGAGGCTTTATTTTTTTTAGTCTCTGAAAATCTTCAAAAGCCTGAAATTTCTCTTTATGGGAATATCTCCATTCTCCCGTCTGGGCCCTTCCCAGTTGTACATCATTGAAACGGATGGTTTCAAAATAATTTAAATCTCTTTTCTTACACGCAAAAAGAAATAAAAGAATAAAAAATACGGAAACTAAACTAAATTTTACCCGGTTCATAAAAGAATAGAAGTTTCTTTTTCGCACCGTCAAATTCAGACCATGAATTACACTCTATTTCAAATCCGGCCACCCCACAAGTGGGAAAGTGGAAAATATCATTGGAAATAGAATTGGCAAAATTGGAAATTCCATTGTTATGCGAAAAGAAAGCCACCGAATCATGCGTGTCATCCAGATCATAAATTACGGAATGAAAATTGTTTTCTGACGGGTTGTAAAGTTTCTCATCCGTTCCAATATTCAGCTGGTAAGCCTGATTGAAAATTTTACATGTATTCAGCGCACGCACAGCAGGACTGGAGACCAGGTAATCTATAGAAATATTGTTGTTTTTCATAAATCTGGACATATTCATAGCTTCCTCCAACCCTTTGTCTGCCAAAGGTCTGTCGAAGTCATCAGTCTCTTCCGGCCAGTCGCTCTTTGCATGCCTTACAAGGATGAGTTTCTTCATATTTTCGTTTTTTGGAAGATTAAAATTATAAAAAAAATAATGGAATAAAACATGATTTATAAAAAAAACTACGTTATGAATAAAATCATTAAAATTTATTAAATTTGCAAACCTATGGGACAAATCCTCGCAATAGACTATGGAAAGGCACGTTGTGGCATCGCTGCAACAGATGATATGCAGATTATTGCAAGTGCTTTGGACACAGTGGATACAAAACTTATATTGGAATTTTTGAAACAGTATTTCAGTATAAACAAAGTGGAAGCAATAGTGGTGGGACTTCCCACAGATTTAAAAGGAAATATTTCCGAAGTGGAGACCGATATCCTGAAATTCATCGAACAGTTCGAAAAAGAATTTCCAGGTATTCCCGTTCACCGCTTTGATGAAAGATTTACATCCAAAATGGCTTCGTTTTTTATCTCCCAAAGCGGGAAAAATAAAAAACAGAGACAGGAAAAAGGATTAATAGATAAAGTAAGTGCAACGATTATATTGCAGAATTTTTTAGAACAAAGAACAAAATGATTTTACCAATAAGAGCCTTTGGAGACCCTGTTTTGAGAAAAGTAGCGAAGGATATAGACAAAGATTATCCCGAACTGCAGGAACTTATCGATAATATGTTCGATACGATGTATAGTGCTAATGGCATAGGTTTGGCTGCTCCTCAGATCGGACTGGATATTCGACTGTTTGTGGTAGATGTATCTCCTTTGGCGGAAGATGAAGATTATGAGGACATCAAGGATGAATTAGCGGAATTCAAAAAAGTGTTTATCAACGCTCAAATTCTTGAAGAATCCGGGGAAGAGTGGAAATTCAATGAAGGATGCCTTTCTATTCCTGATGTAAGAGAAGATGTGAAAAGAAAAAGTACGATTGTGATAGAATATTATGACGAAAATTTTGTGAAGCATACAGAAACTTTTTCCGATATTAGAGCCCGCGTAATTCAACATGAATATGATCATATTGAAGGCATCTTGTTTACCGATCATTTAAGTGCTTTGAAAAAGAAGCTGGTGAAGGGTAAACTGAGCAAAATCTCACAAGGTGATGTAAGCATCAATTACAAAATGAGATTTCCAAAGTAATTAAACAATTAAGAAGAAAAAATAATAATAAAAGCAACCGCTTAGCTGATTGCTGAAATTAAAAAATAAAATTATGCTGTTAGAAAAAATAATTTCAATCTCTGGAAAACCAGGACTTTACAAATTAGTTTCTCAATTAAGAAACGGATTTATTATTGAAGATGTTACCACAAAGAAAAAAGTGAGTATCGGAAACTCCAGTCAGGTGAGTTTGCTTGACAATATTGCGATGTTTACCTTTGATAAAGAAGTTCCTTTGTTTGAAGTTTTTGAAAATATTGCTAAAAACCACGATTACAAAGAAACGATTTCTCACAAATCTGCTGATGCGGAGTTAAAAGAGTTCATGACGGCTTCTCTTCCTAACTATGATACGGAAAGAGTATATGCATCAGATATCAAGAAATTGGCTCAATGGTACAATATCCTTCAAAAAGCAGGGTACATTACTCCTGAAAGCTTTGTAAAGGCAGAGCCTGAAACATTAGATCCGGCTCAGGAAGAAGCTGAGGTAACAGAAAAAGCAGCTCCTAAAAAAGCAGCTCCGAAAGCAGAAAAGCCCGCTGCACCAAAAGTAAAAGCGACTTCTGCTGCAAAATCAGCTCCGAAAAGTACACACAGAAAACAGGGATAATCAATTACCTGAATTAAAAATAAAGCCTTGTTGAGAGTTTTCTTGACAAGGTTTTTCATTTTTTACCCGTAAATTTGTCTGACTTTGAATTCCCCATTACCTATGAATACCAAACAGGAAAAACTAGAAGCTTTCGGAAGATTACTGGATATAATGGATGACCTGCGTGAAAAATGTCCGTGGGATCAGAAACAGACCTTACAATCACTTCGTCATTTAACCCTTGAAGAAACGTATGAGCTTTCAGATGCGATTTTGCAGGAAGATCTGCAGGAGATCAAAAAGGAATTGGGTGATGTATTGCTTCATTTGGTTTTCTATGCTAAAATAGGTTCCGAGAAAGAAAGCTTTGATATTGCCGATGTCATTAATTCATTGAATGAGAAGCTGATCTTCAGACATCCTCATATTTACGGAGATACGGAAGTAAAAGATGAAGAGGAGGTAAAGCAGAATTGGGAGAAATTAAAATTAAAAGAAGGCAACAAATCGATTTTGGGAGGAGTTCCGAAAAGTCTTCCGAGCCTTGTAAAAGCATATAGAATACAGGATAAGGTAAAAGGGATCGGATTTGAATTTCATGATGCGGAAGATGCCTGGAAAAAAGTAAATGAAGAAATCAAGGAATTCCATGCGGAAACCGATCTTAATAAAAAAGAGCAGGAATTGGGAGATGTTTTCTTCTCGCTGATCAACTATGCAAGAATTTCAGGTATTAATCCGGATTCCGCATTGGAAAGAACCAATTTAAAATTCATTTCAAGATTCCAGAAGATGGAAAAGCTGGCGCAGGAACAGGATCTGATATTAGCAGAAATGTCTTTGGCAGAAATGGATGTGCTTTGGGAAAAGGCAAAATTACTCGGATAGTATATGAAGATTCATAATCCTATACATCACCGTTTTCAATACCTCATTGAAGTTCAGAAAACAGAACGGAAATGGCACTTTCCGTTTTTGGCGGCGTTGTGTGTAGGAAGTTGTCTTTTTATCGGATGGTTTTTGGGAAAACCTAATTATGGCAGCCTTTCGAGTATAGGAGCTTTAACGATTTTATATTTTACGTCCGCACCCATAGCTCAGAGAATGATTCACCTTGCCGTATGTGCATTGGGAATTGTATTTTCATTTATGATAAGTTTGTTTTTTAGTTTTAATATTTATCTGGCAGCTTTATCATTTGGAATTGTTTCTTTTTTAGCCCACAGTATTACTTCCTATTTTAAAATACCACCACCCGGAAATTTTTTCTTTATTATGGTGGCGGCTATGGCAAGTACATTTCAGTTTGATCTTGCAATGATTCCTACAAGGGTAGGGTTGGTGGCGATGGGAGCTGTTTTATCCTGTTCGCTGGCATTTTTATATTCTGTTCTTATAGTGAAAACAGTAGTTGTAACAATACCGAGAAGACAGTTTAAAAAGAAAAGATATACGAAATTTATAGAGAGCGCCATCATTGGCTTTTTCATGATGCTTACCTTATTGGTAGGACACTTCCTTCAGTTTCAAAATACATATTGGATTTCCATTGCAGCAGTTGCCATCATTCAGGGACGTAGCTTTGAGCATGTGAAACAACGAAATATGCACAGAATTTTAGGAACATTCATTGGAATCGGGCTGACTTGGCTGATCCTGTTATTCAATCCTGAAAAGATTGTAATGATCCTGATTATTACCATACTTCAATTTATCATTGAAATGTTGATAGTAAGAAACTATGGCTTTGCCGTGATTTTCATTACTCCATTAACGATTCTTTTGGTGGAAACAGGGAATGTAATACATCATGACGTGAAATTATTGATGGAAGCAAGGCTTCTGGATACCATCATCGGGAGTTTAATAGGATTATCTGCCGGATTTTTCCTGCACCATCAGCAGATAATTAATAACTTAGAGAAAAATATCAGATACTCTTATTTTCAGTTTAAAAAATTAAAAAAATAGATATGCATAGAATTCTTATCATACCCATATTCTTTTTATGGAGCTGTAATCCGAAAGCTCAGAACGAACAGCCTAAACAGGAAACACTGGATGTAGATTTTTCATTGCCCTCAAAATTAAAAGAAGTTTCGGGGATCACATTGTCCGGTGATAAAAAAACTGCATGGACGATTGAGGATCAAGGGAATAAAAACATCATCTATGGGGTAAACCAGAAAGGGGAACTTATAGCTGAAGTTTTAGTGGAAGATACTGACAATACAGACTGGGAAGATATTACGGCTGATCAGCAGGGAAATATTTATATCGGAGATTTTGGCAATAATGATAATAACAGACAGGATCTGGCTATTGTAAAGGTTGACCTTAACGATACAGCTCAAAAAACAACGAAAGCACTTCAGACTACAAAATTCCATTATGAAGGACAGACTGAATTTCCACCAAAAAAATCAAACTGGTTATACGATTGCGAAGCTTTTGTTGAGATGGATGGGAACTTCTACCTTTTCACAAAGAACAGAAGCAAAGGTTTTGACGGAACATTCCTTGTGTTCCAGGTTCCTAATAAAGAAGGTGATTTTGAAGCAAAATTAATCGGAAAACTGAAGCTGGATGGGAAATACAGTGATGCAGCCATCACATCTGCTGCGATCAACAGCACAAAAGATAAAATTGTATTGTTAACCCATAAAAATATTCATGTCCTTTCAGGATTTACGCCCAATGATTTTAACGGAGCAAAAATTCAGAAAATATCTCTAAATCACAATTCTCAGAAAGAAGCCATTGTTTTCCTGGATGATAAAACATTGCTGATTGCTGATGAAGCAGATAAAAAAACAGGAGGGAACGTATATAAGTTTTCTTTCTAAACATTTGCATTGTCATTCTGACGAAGGAAGAATCTCGAAAAAAATAAGGTAGAGATTCTTCATTCCACTTCGTTTCATCAGAATGACAAGCAGGCTGTTTACACATTTAGACGCAAGCATCTGTGCAGATCTGTGCAAATCTGTGAAAGCCGTGGGAATTTATTTAAATTAAAAAGTCATACCCACACCTCCGGAAATTCTTCCACCATCTGATCCGTGGAAATAATTCAGCCTTGCAGAAAACATTTCCACAATGCTCATCCAGAACCCACCTCCAACAGATTGGTGCCATTTTTTGGAATCTTCGTGATCATTCCATACCCGTCCGATGTCATAGCCTACTAAAATACCCATATTCACCGGGACAATATTATTTCTCACTCTTCCGAAATCCCAACGGATCTCAGAATTGTTGGTAAAATAAGACCTTCCGGAGAACCTGTCATTTCTAAAAGCTCTCATTCCGTTGTTTCCGCCAATGCTTGCGGCCTGGTAAAACTCAAAATTATTGTTGTTGATCCACATCACATTACTTGAGTTGGCAAAGACAAAGTTTCCTCTTTTATCAATCCTGTGATCAATGGATAAAGTACCGTTTAAGGTTACGAAGTTGTTATCAAAATCAGAAAGATTGGTTTTCCAGTCTGCATTCAGGACCAATTCCATTCCCAGTGTCGGAAAAGCATTATTATCCAGGTTTTTAAAGCTGAACGTATAATTGGCCCCACCAAATTGCTGGTCATTGAATACTTCTGGATTTACATCAGGCGAAATATCTATAAAGCGATCTCCTTTTCTCTGTACCTTATTGTTTTCAAAAGTAAGCTGAAACTGATGCTGTAGATTCAGCCAGCTTTTTTTAGAAATAGAAGGAGCAAAATTGAATTTCGAAATTCTGGCTCTGTTGTATTCTCTGTCCACCTCTTCTTTATCATACTCGCTTTCATTGGATAAGCCAAAGAAGTTCTCGGCAAAACGTGGGGTAGAATATGAAGCATCCAGATTGAAATCCCATCCGGAAATGGCTTTTTTGAAAATCCCTTTATACACCAGGTTAAATCCGCCTGTTGCCGTATATAAATTCGCTTTCAGGCTGTGTTTTTGAGTGTAAGGATCACGGATGAAATTATTGACGGTATAGTTAACCAATGCACCGATAATCACTCCGTCATCAGGATTGTAATCTGCATTAGGATAACCTGCGATGAAGTTATATTTCGGATGCTTATAATTATAGGTGTTGATGTCATAATCATCAGAAATATGCTTTGTTGCAGAGTGAGTATTATAGGTGTTTTTCTGAGATTTAAAATCATAAATCTTCACCTTGCTTCCTTTTGTGACATTATATACATCGTGGTTATACCCTCCCACTAATCTGATATTCATTTTAGGTCTTCCATCGCCGGAAACTTCATACATATCATCATCTTCCAATCCATAGATCCAAAGCTCTTTGGTTTTATCATCATGATATGTTCTTTCAAATACCAATTCTGGGTTTTCTTTGTTTTTATCTAATTGATACTGCTTCACTTCAACAGAATTTCCGGTTTTGGTAATGACAAACTTATCCGGATTTACAGTTCCGGCTAACGGAACTTTTTCCTGAAGCACATCATAATATTGGGATGCATAATTCTGTAGTTTGGTCTTCCTTGCTTTTAATTTTCTTTGAATATCCTCGATTGTAGCATCCTGAACTTCTTTTGGTAAATTGGTAAAAGCCTCATCAATATCTTTGTCTGTTAAATGTTCCTGAATATATTTTGCCTGGGCAATCCAATCTTCCTGAGTAGCACCTTTCAGAAATATAAGATCCAGAGGATAAGGCTCCATATTCATCCATTTTACGCTTTTAATATCATCTTTAAAGGTTTTCATGTGACGGATTGCCGGGATGTTCATAATCACTTTAAAAGCGGTTCCGTCGTATTTACTGAACGCCTGATCTCTGTCTCTTGGAATAGGCTTATAAATTACTTTATCGCCCACTTTATATTCTGCCCATTTCCATTGATCGGAATGCCTGTCCCAATCTCCGATCAGCATATCGAAAACTCTTGCTCTGATGTAAGATTCTCTGTCTACGGAATATTTATTGTTTTTAGTGAAATTTTTCAGAACATCATCTGTAGAGACAATGTCTTTTGCATTATCAAGAGCCTGTAATGTTTTAGGATCGGAAGAAAAGCGCTCTTCGATCATATACATCTCATCACCATAAGTCTGGTTATATTCTCCTAAAGCCTGTTGTTTAGGAATATAATACAATTTGGGATTGCTGTGGAAAATTCCAACTTTATCTGCCATATTTCCTACAGAAAACGGAGTGAAAGGATGATTGGTCGTATAAAAATCAAGTAAGAATTTTTCCGGGAACGTATTATTCAGTTCGTTACCGAAAGTGCTTTTTTTGAAAGCCATATTATTCAGGAAGCGGACTGCACTTTTTTTCACTCCTCTCATCACAAATTCCTGCCCGTCCTGTGACATTAATCGTAAGCTGTTGGATTGATTTCCACCTCCTTCTCTGAAAGGCGTATACCCTCCATTTAACTCTGCAATATTGGCTGTTGGAGCTTCAATGGGAATACCATAGTAATGCCTGTAATGTTCTCCCCACAGCCATCTGTAAAATCTGCTTTTTTCCGTTAGTTTTTTTGGATAAATGGTTGAGGTAACCGTAGCCGGAAAAGCATTTGGATAATTGTTGATGAATGGTTTCGGCTTTTCAATCACCGTGATATGCGTTAGCTTTTGAAACTGATTATTCTTCGTTGAAAAGTATTCTACATCTGCACTTTGATCCTTTCTGAGATTCAAAACGGCAAATCCGCTTCCTCCGTAAGAAAAATCGGTATTCTCAGCGATGGTTGCAGGATCGGTTTTGGAACCGGCTCCGCTAATGATCTGTCTGATGTTTCTTTGTTTATGATACTGTAGATTATGGTCATGGCCGGAAACAAAAATCACATTTTCCTTATCCTGTACAATACTCTTTAATCTGTTGGCCAGATCTGCATAATGCTGATTGTTGATGTCTTCAAGGCTTGCTCCGGAAGCACTTCTGAAGATATTAATCAGACTCGCTACCACAGGCACGGGAACTTTACCTTTAAGAGCAGAAAGGTGAGATTTTGCAGAGGTATATCCTGCATGAGTACCACTGCTGATCACAGGGTGATGCAGCGCAACAATGATTTTTTTATCCTGGTTTTTGTTGATCAGGTCTTTAAATTCAACAAAAAGATCTTCACGGGTTTTGATGGTACAGTTTTTATTAATTCCCGGGTACTGATCCCAATTGATCAGAGCCCATTCCGTGTCAATAACGATAAGCTTGATATCATCGGCAAGACTCACATCATCAATGGGACATGAATTTTTGGGAAGGAATGCTTTTTTATCATTTAAATAAGCTTTTACAAAATCTTCCTGAGCTTTTAATCCATCCAATCCATGGTACCAGTCATGATTTCCCGGAATTACCAATGTCTTTCCTTTGAAATTTTTGGTAACGGCCAATTGGGTCTCCATTTTTTCTTTGGCCAATACATATTCCTTATCCGTTTCTTTCGGCATTCCTAATGGATAAATATTATCTCCTAAGAAAATTAGCATGGAGTTTTTATCTGCAGAATCCAGCTTGTTTTTGAGGAAGTTCAATGTATGTTGTGCCTGAATTTCATCTGCATTTCCTGCATCACCGATGAGGAAAATTTTAAAGTCATTTTCTGATCGTACCACAGAATTTTTAACTTCCTGTAAGTTTTTACCCTTTTTTACGTTATAGGTAGCACAGGAAATTAAAAGTACGGGTAACAATAAGAATCTAAACGGAGTAGCCAACTTTTTTAGATGAGTTATAAAGGATAAATTCATACATTTACATTAACAAAAATTCAGTAATGGATATTCTACACAAAGCTAAAGATTATGTTGAAACCTTATTCAAAGATAAGTTATCTTCTGTATATTTTTACCATAATTTTATCCATACAACGTATACCGTAAATAAGGCGGAGGAAATTTTAAAAAATACACCTGTTTCGGCAGAAGACCAGGAGAAGGTTCTCCTGGCTTTATGGTTTCATGACACAGGTTATATTGAATGTGCCCAGAATCATGAGGAAAAAGGAATTGAGATTTTGAAAAATTTTCTACAAAATGAAAATTACCCCGAAAATTATATCAATGATGTTTCTAATCTGATTTTAGCCACTAAGATTGATAGGGAGCCGAGAAATCTTTTGGAACAAATTGTAAAGGATGCGGATTGCAGCCATTTTGCAAGCCACGATTATAATGATATTTCTGATGCGCTACGAAAAGAATGGGAACTTACCAATGTAAAATGCTATTCCAATGATGAATGGAATGCCGGAAATCTGGAGATGCTGAAAAACAAGCACCATTATTATACGGATTACGCCAAAGAGAACTGGGAGCCGTTAAAAAAGAAAAACATTAAAAAAATAGAGAAGAAATTGGAGAAAGAAGAAGAGAAGAAAGACAATTCCGAAAACAAAAAAGACCCGAAATCGGACAGAAGTGTAGATACGTTGTTCAGGGTTACTTTGAACAATCATACAAGATTGAGTGATATTGCAGATAGCAAAGCCAATATTCTGCTTTCCGTTAATGCCATTATCATTTCAGTGTGCCTTTCTGTTCTGGTTCCGAAACTGGATACCCCGAAAAATGCCCATCTTATTCTTCCAAGCTTCATTTTGTTGTTATCCAGTGTTTTGACGATTATTTTCGCCATCTTATCTACCAAACCTAATGTGACCAAAACGAGATTTACAAATCAGGATGTATCCAACAGGAAAGTAAACTTATTATTTTTCGGAAATTTTCATCAGATGCTGTTTGATGATTATAACGGTGCGATGAAAGATCTGATCAAAGACCGGGATTATATTTATGAATCCATGGTAAAAGATTTATATTTTTTGGGGAAAGTTTTGGACAGGAAATACAGGCTTTTATCCTTAACCTATAAAATTTTTATGGCGGGAATCATTATTTCCGTACTGTCTTTCGGGTATGCTTTTCTTTCGCTATAAATAGATTTTGGAAGCTATAATTTAAATAAACACATTCCAATGAGTGAGTTTTTTTGCTTAACCAAATTCTAAGTGAAAAAATGTCGTCACTTCGAGTAGATTTTGATAAAAATCGTATCGAGAAGCTAAAATAAACAAAAGTTCTCGTTACACTTTTCTTCATTTCATTTCGAAAAAAACTCGAACTGACGGGATTTGTATCCAAGCTCTTTTTTACATCAAAGAAACCCTCAAAGCTAATAATCCCGTAATTCCCTGAAGGTCTTCAACCCGTAAAAATTCAATATCAGACTGGAGAATTCCTTTTTTCTGAAGTTTGGAAATATATTCCAGGTATTCTTTCTGATTTTCCATCCCGAAATAGACAATCGTAATTTTTCCCGGACAGGTTATTCTTTCCGAAGAGTCTTTTACATGAGCTTTGTCTAATCTTTTTTTGATGATTTCATAATATGAATTGTAAGCACCATCAACATCAAAACGTTTTTCATCCATCCGGAAACGGATATCCACTTTTTCGTTATACACAAAGATCAAAGAAGCAATATCTAATGGAATCGGTAGGTCTTTTTTAAAGCTTTGAAACTCCTGTTCCATGGTACAGATGGTTTTCAGCTGCCAATATCTTAATTTATGAACAACTTTTGAAGTATAATGCTGATCCGGGGCAATATTACTTCCGATGAACAGATTATGCTCCACACCATCAGATTTAAATCTTTCATAATAATGCGGGAAAATCTCCTGAGCTTTAACCTGGCTTTCATCCAACATATCTGCCAATTTTCTGTTCACCAGTGTTATGGAGTCGTCTAAGCTTTTTCTATGAATGTAAAACAGATCGGTTTGAGCAAAGATCCGTGAAAAATATTCTTTGATTTTTGCCTTAACCTCTTTGGATGATTTTATCTCTAATTTCCCTTGTAAATAAGGATGAATCTCCTCTCTCAATAACCTTTGGAAACGCTGTTCCGTATCTGCTTTGATTTCATTGTTCAGCTCATTTTCAAAAACATCCAATGCCAACAGGTATTTCTCAGAATCTGAATTGACCAAAGAAAAAATATCATGAAGAAAGTCAATTTGCTGATTAAGATCTTCCAGCATGAGATTGAAACGCTTTTCCGAAGAGGAACGGATGTCTGAAAACCCAAACAGGGGAGTAAGGTTTTTAAATGAGATCTGCTTTAAAGTATACATCTTTTTAGCCAGGGAAGCGTTAAAATATTTCTCGGCCTCATTCCTGAATTTCCAGACCACACTGTCGTGGATGGTAGTATATTCACGTTGGATGATCGCTTCGATCTGGCTGTTCCTTTCAAAGGTAAATCTGGAAAGAGAGAAAATGACGATATCTGTAAAGAATTCCAGCTTTTTCAGCTTTAAGCCATTAAAACTATTGGCTATAGAAGAGGTGAACTCCATGACCGCCAATAATTCATTATCCTTCATAATGGGGATTACCATGAAGCTTTTGATATCATTGTGCCGTAAAATATTGAAAGAGGCCAGCTCCTTGATGTCCTGATCCATATTATCTACATTGGAAACAACGATGGGCTTGGAATTATAATTAAAATTTTTAAAAGCTTCCTTTTGGGTTTCCTCATCAAAGGAATTAATCCAGAAATCGAGGAGATGATTGGTGAAAAAATTATCATAAATCGGTACCTTTTCCAGTTTGTTATCTTTACTGTTGAAAAGCATTAATCCGAAATTCAGCTCTGCAACATCGAAATAGGATTTGAAAATTTCTTTCAGGTTTTCATCAGGCACCAGATTTTCGGGATCAATTTTGATCATGCTCGATTTCAGGTCAGACAAAGCAACCTCCGAGGTACAATCTACTAAAGAAATAATGGTAAAGCCGCTTAATACCCAGGTTTTGGAAGGGAAATATTTTTTCCAGAGTTTAATATCATCCAGGTTTTCCAAAAGCATATTTAAAATTTCGTCGGAAGGTATTTTTGCCTTTTCTGTTGGATATATTTCAGTGAAATCTGAATTTACCGTGATCTTATAATGCTTCATGATCCCCTGTTTATTAGGAATATCATAATAAAAGGGGAGGGAAGATTTGATGTCCTTTTTGAAATACGCCTGTAAAATAAGACAACAGCAGAATACATAGAATTCATCATCATCAATATTCCTGAGCTCAATTTCAAAATCCTTTCCGGCATCTTTAAGGATGTTTTTAAATCTTTCGGTATAATTGAAGGTAATATTGGAGAGCGGAATACTTGCCGCTTTTATTTCATTCAGCGTTAATCCGGTGGGAAAAAGGTCGGCTAATAAAAGCTTGATGAGGTCTGCATGCTTTTCCAGTAAGCTGACGTCTTGGAAGCCATTTTTGAGTTCCTGAAAATTTTTGGTACTCTCAATAAGAGATTCAGCATAGTTGACGCGGTATTCAAGACGGTCATTATAACGGATATGCTCAAGAACATCCAAATATTTTTTGAATGAAATATAAACCTGAAATGGAGCGTCTTTTTTATAAAGATTGGCCAAAGCTGAAATTTAAAGTAAATTTATAAAAAAAGCACAACTTTAAAGTTGTGCTTTTTGTTTTTTATAGTAAGATTTTTACAATCCGAATTGTTTTGCAAATAAATCTGGAAAAATACCTAACAGGATAATGGAAGCAATAACGAAGATCGCCACAATATTATACGTAAGGGTTACTTTTTCTGATGTTTTGAATGTGGTTTCTTTGAAGAAGAACATCGCAATGATCAATCTTAAATAATAAGCAATTGAGATTGCAGAACCTAAAACAGCAATCAACACTAAGAATGCTGCTCCGTTCATTGCCTGGGAAAATAAAGCAAATTTACCCATAAATCCGGCTGTTAACGGAACTCCTGCCATAGAAAGCATGGAAATTGCCGCTACTGTAGCTAAAAGAGGTTCAGATTTCGCCAATCCTTTGAAAGCTCCGAAAGAAGTTTCTCTCTTTAATTTTTCTACCCAGATCAGGCACATAAATACACCTACTGTAGACAGTGAATAAGCGAATAAGTAGAACGCTAAATTATAAGTAGACAGATTGGTCATTCCAAAGAAAACCAAACCTAAATATCCTGCATGAGAGACTGATGAATACGCCAACATTCTCTTTGCATTGGTCTGTGCAAGACCCATTGCGTTAGCTAGGAATAAGGTAATGATAAGGAATACTCCAAGAACATTAATCCAGTCGTGGGTTACTCCAGTAAATCCAATGGTCATTAATCTGAAGAATCCATAGAAAGCAGAGATTTTCACTACACTCGCCATGAAAGCGGTAATGATTGATGGTGCCCCGTAATATACATCCGGGCTCCACATATGGAAAGGGGCTAAAGCTACTTTAAATGCCAATGCACAAAGCATCAGAAGAACTCCTAAAATCAGCATAACGTTTTTAGGATTTGTCATTCCGAAATCATGGATTTTATATAAATCGAAACTTCCCACACTTCCGTACACGAATGCAATACCAAACAGAAGGAATCCTGTGGCGAATGCACCCATTAAGAAATATTTGATCGAAGCTTCGTTGGATCTTAGATCAGTTTTGTTAGCTCCCGCCATTACATACAATGGAATAGAAAGGATTTCAACTCCTAAGAACAATGTTACCAGGTTCTGGAAACCGAAAAGGATGATCCCACCGCAAAGGGCAAACAGCATCAATGCATATAATTCTGATTGGTGACTTCTGTGGTTGCTGAATGCAAACCCGCCCAAAAAGAATAATAACAGGGTAGTTACAATGGATATTTTTGTGAACAGCGCTGTATTCTGGCCATATTCATACATGTTTTTGTACTGCTCAAAGAATGAACATTCCGGTAAAAAACTTACGTATAAGGCGATGATTAATCCCAAAATCCCAATGTATCTTGCGAATTTTCCATGTTCAAAGACTCCTGAAAATAACGCAATAACCGCCGTTAGGAAAACAATAATTAAAACACTCATAATATATATTTGAGATGCGAGATACGAGACAGGAGGCAGAAGTTCTGATTTCCCGGTTTCATAGTCTCTTAATTTTTAAATTTTTTAATCTTTTAATTTTTTAATGAGCCATCGACGCATAGATAAACTTCACCGAACTACTCACCATTTCGATCACCGGTTGTGGGAAAATACCCAAAAGGATCACAAAAACTGCTAAACTTGCCAATACGGAAAATTCTGCTCCGGATAAATCTTTTGCAGTGCTTAATACCGCTTCATCACCTTCACCGAACATTGCTTTTCCGTAGAATCTCAATAAATACACAGCACAAAGAATTACCGTAAGACCTGCAATCACTGCTGCTAACCCGTTAAAACTGTATACTGATTTCAATAAGATAAATTCTCCAATAAATCCATTCGTCAATGGAACTCCCATTGAACCTAATATAATGATCAGGAATAACACGGCAAACTTAGGAGCCACTTTTGCTAAGCCTCCCATTTGCCTGATGTCTCTTGATTTAAATCTTTTGTATAAAATATCACAACAGTAGAATAAACCTACTACATTAATACCGTGAGCAAATGTTTGTACTAATGCACCTTCTGCACCTTCAATGGTGAATGTTCCTCTTAAAGTAACTACCGCTGAAGCGAAAATCCCCGCCACCATCAATCCAACGTGAGAGAAAGAAGAATAGGCAATGATTCTTTTCATATCAAACTGGATAATCGCAATGAGAGCCCCGTGTACAATTCCTACAATCGCAAGAATGATCACGATCTGTCCTGAAATTCCGGCAATCGGAATCGGAGTGATCGGCAATAAGTAACGTAATACTCCATACACTGCCATTTTCAGCATGATCCCTGATAAAAGCATGGATCCCTGAGTGGGAGAGTACGTATATGTATCCGGCTGCCAGGTATGGAAAGGGAATACCGGTAATTTCACTGCAAATGCAAAGAAAATGAACCAGAATACCACGGTCTGCTGTGTTTCGTTAAGCTGAGCATTATATAGATCTGTCAAAGCGAATGATGCTGAGTGATTGTACACATAGATCAAACCTGCTAACATGAATAATGATCCTACGAAAGTATACACGAAGAATTTCGTAGTGAATTCCAACCTTTTATTTTCCTGACCCCAAAGTCCTGCAATGAACCAGATCGGAATTAGCGTTACTTCCCAGAAAATGTAGAATAATAACCCGTCTAAGGATGTGAAAACTCCTACCAGTCCGAATTGCATTAGCAAAATCAAACCATAGAAAGAGTTTCTGTAGTTCACATTTTCATTGAAAGAAGATAAAATAATGATCGGCGTTAAGATATTGGTCAATAATAAAAGAAGCATACTCATTCCGTCAATTCCGAAATGAAGTGTACTTTTAATAAATTGTGACCAAGGATAGGTGATCTCATATTGCAGCTCACTGTCTACTGTAGGACCGAAGTTGAAATCCGATACTGCATAGAAAGTAAGAAGCATCTGTATCAATGCAATTCCTAGCGCCAAATGTTTGCTGGATTTATGATTCCAGGCAAAAACTAATCCCGAACCTACAAGAGGTAAAAGTAATAATGTTAATAGTAAATAAGACATTATTATTGTAATAAAAAGTTAACAATTAATATAATTCCCACTGCCAATGACATGATAAGAATATAATTCTCTACATTCCCGTTTTGAAGACGCTTCATGGATCTTCCACTGTCTTCAGCACCTTCACCTACGAAGTCTACAAAACGATCCAGAATACCCTTATCAAACATTTTTCCTCCGCGTCCTAATCCTTCAACAGTTTTTACAATCAATGCATTGTAAAGTTCGTCAATATATAGTTTTTTAGCAGAAAGCTTTTCCCATCCGGTATAGTTTTCCTCTGCAAGAGCCATCTTTTTCTTATTCACATACGTGTTTTTAACGATGAACCATACAGAGAAGAACATAATCACGGTAGCTCCTAAAAGGATCATCTCAGTGTTGAATTCCACTCCTGAAAGAGTAGCTTCCATTTGTTTGAAACTTTGCTCGGTAAGAACCGGCTTCAGCCATTCCATTAATTTAGCATAGTGACCGTGACCAATGAAGTGAGGAAGGTTGATGAAACCTCCGATTACTGAAAGGATGGCCAATACGATCAATGGTAATGTCATATTAAGCGGGCTTTCATGCAAGTGATGTTTTTGTTCTTCAGTCCCTCTGAACTCTCCATGGAAAGTCAGATAATACAGTCTGAACATGTATGTTGCCGTAACTGCTGCCAAAATGAATAGAATTACCCAATAAACGGGGTTTTTAGCAAATGCAGCGACTAAAATTTCGTCTTTGGAAATCATCCCCGAAAGTAAAGGGAATCCGGAGATCGCTAATGTTCCGATAAGGAAAGTAGCATGAGTAATTGGAATTACCTTTTTAAGTCCTCCCATGAAACGCATATCCTGCTCGTTGCTCATGGCGTGGATTACAGAACCTGCTCCCAAGAATAATAATGCTTTAAAGAAAGCGTGCGTCATTACGTGGAACATGGCTGTTGTATATGCTCCTAAACCTAAAGCAATGAACATGAATCCAAGCTGTGAAACGGTGGAATAGGCCAATACTTTTTTGATGTCGTTTTGACGAAGCGCATAGAATCCTGCTAAAGCTGCTGTTAGGAATCCGATGAATAAAATCCCTCCCTGAACAGTAGGTGCTAAAGTGAATAAGAAGTTGGATCTTACCACTAAATAAATCCCTGCCGTTACCATCGTTGCTGCATGGATTAATGCAGAAACAGGAGTAGGACCGGCCATCGCGTCCGGTAACCAAGTATATAAAGGAACCTGAGCTGATTTACCTGTGGCACCGATAAATAAACTCGCCGTAATAAAGATAATTACAGTTCCGTCCAATTCAAATTTTGAAGCATTCTGTGCTACGGAAAGATAATCTAAAGCATTGGTCTGAGAAGCGATCATGAAAATACCGATCAATAACGCAAGGTCACCGATTCTGTTCATAATGAAAGCTTTTCTTGCTGCTTTACCATATTCTTCATTCGTATACCAGAATCCGATTAGTAAATAAGAGCAAAGACCTACACCTTCCCATCCGATGAATAAGATCAGGTAGTTGCTTCCCATTACCAACAGTAACATGGAGAAGATAAACAGGTTCAGGTAAGTGAAAAACTTATAGAAACCTTTATCGTGGCTCATATATCCTATAGAGTACAGGTGGATCAAAGAACCGATCCCTGTAATGATCATGATCATCATCAATGAAAGCTGATCGATCTGGAATCCGAAATTGATCTGAACTCCATTGACTCTGAACCATTCAAAAGCTTTTACGATTACCGGCTGGCTTTCAGAATCGAAATCCATAAAAAGGCTTACAGAGATACAGAAAGAAGCAAAAACTACTAATGTCCCTAAAACTCCAACTACTTTTTTTGGAAGATTTTTTCCGAATAAACCGTTAATAAGAAACCCTAAAAGTGGTAAAAGTATTATTGCATACACTAAATTTTCCATTCCTTATCCTCTTAATTTATTAAATATACTTACATCTACAGAACGGGTATTTCTATATAGCATAGCAATAATTGCCAACCCTACCGCTACTTCTGCGGCAGCTACCACCATAATGAAGAAAACTAAAAGTTGTCCGTCACCGTTTCCTTTATACGCTGAAAAAGCAGCCAATAAAAGGTTTACAGAATTAAGCATAAGCTCTACACAACCTAAAATTACAATAGCATTCTTTCTTAATAGTACTCCCAACACTCCCAAACAGAATAATACTGATGAAAGGATTATGAAATACTCCAAAGGGACGCTTTGTATGAATGTATTTACTTCTCCCATAATTTTATAAATCTTTTTTACCGATTAATACCGCACCTACAATACCTGCCAAAATTAGGATGGATGCAAGTTCAAACGGCAAAACATATTCATTAAACAAAAGTCTTCCCAGATTTTTAGTAAGACCCACCCCTTTATCTACATTGTCTACTACAATGTGCTTCTCCTGAACTCCTCTGAAAACACCTAAAACACCTACTAACAAAAGACCTGCTGTAAAAACTCCAACAAACTTTAAAGTATTGTTCTTCTTACTTTCGTCTTCTTTATTAAGGTTAAGCATCATCAATATGTAAAGAAACAATACCATAATAGCTCCGGCGTAAACAATAATCTGAATGATTGCCAAAAACTGAGCATTCAAAAGAATATACATGCCTGCAATGGAGAACATGGTTACAATTAATGACAAAATAGCGTATAAAGGATTTCTTGCAAATACAAAGTAGACTGCACTTGCCACTGCTAAAAACGCCACCAAGAAAAATAAAATCTGATCCATTATTTTACCGCATTTTTTTGTTTCTCGGATTGTCTTGTCGTGATATCAATCCTTTCATTTATTTTTTCTACTAACTTATCTTTTCCATAGATGAAAGAACCTCTGTTGGTTTCCACATCCACCAATCTGTCTGTTAAATAGATCGCAGATTTAGGACAAGCTTCTTCGCACATTCCACAGAAAATACATCTCAACATGTTGATCTCATATACTGAAGCATATTTTTCTTCTCTGTAAAGGTGCTTTTCTTCCTTCGTTCTTTCAGCAGCAGTCATTGTAATAGCTTCTGCAGGACATGCCACAGCACAAAGCCCGCAAGCGGTACATCTTTCCCTGCCTTCTTCATCTCTTTTAAGAACGTGTTGTCCTCTCCAGATCGTAGTTCTTGGTTTTTGAACTTCTGGATAAGAGTAGGTAGGCGGACCTTTTACAATATTTCTTACAGCATGTTTGAAAGTGATTCCCATTCCTTTGAAAATCGCCGGCAAGTAGATTTTCTCAGCAAGGGTCATCTCCTTATTAGAAACAACTTTTGATCTGTTCGTAAGTTTCATTTAATTATAGATGTTAGATGTTAGACATTAGATTTAGACTAATCTTGTCTGTTATCTTAATTTTTTATATTTCACATTAGAAGATGGGAGGAGGTGATAATCATTCACTGTCACATCAACTTATTTTCATTTTTCTTAGTTTCCGAATGCTAAAATGACAGCTCCGGTAATGATCAGGTTCACTAATGCCATTGGAATTAATGTTTTCCATCCTAAGTGCATTAACTGATCATATCTGAATCTTGGAAGCGTCCATCTGATCCACATAAAGATCAGGATTCCGATAATTGTTTTCGTTAGAAATGCTACGATACTTAAAATTCCCGCAGTATTTTCTCCCCAATGCTGAGTTACCCATTCAATTCCCGGATAGTTATATCCTCCGAAGAAAAGAACCACCATAAATGCATTGGAAATAAACATGTTCACATATTCTCCGAACATGTATAATCCTAACTTCATTGATGAATATTCCGTAGAATATCCTGTTACCAATTCAGATTCACACTCAGGTAAATCGAACGGGTGTCTGTTGGTTTCTGCTAAAGCCGCTACAAAGAAAACAAGGAATGCGATCGGCTGGTATAAAATATTCCAGTTCAATCCATCCACTTCAAAAAGTCCCCAAAGTTTTCCAGTAGACTGACTCTGAGTAATTTCATTTAAATCTAAACTTCCTGTCATCATAATGATAGAAAGTAAGGCCAATCCCATTGCCAATTCGTAAGAAATCATCTGAGAAGAAGCACGGATGGCTCCGATTAATGAATATTTATTGTTGGAAGCCCAACCTCCGATCATAATTCCGTAAACCCCGATAGAAGCCATCCCGATGATGTATAATACACCTACGTCGATGTTAGCTACCTGAAGGTCAAAAGAAGTACCTCCGATATTTAAACTTTTACCCCAAGGAATTACCGCTCCGGTAATCAATGAAATGAACATTACGAGCGCCGGACCCAATATGAAGAGGAATTTCTCTGCATTGGCCGGTGTAAAGTCTTCTTTGAAGAAAAATTTACCCCCATCGGCAAGCGGTTGTAGTAATGCGAACGGACCAGCTCTGTTGGGCCCGATTCTATCCTGCATAACAGCAGCAACTTTTCTTTCCGCCCAGGTAGAGTAGGCCGCTATCGTTAATGATAACAGGAAAAGTGCTAATACAAGTATAAGTTTAAATGTTAATAAATCCATTTTATTTTTATAGATGTTAGATAGTAGAAATTTGAAGATGGAAGCTGGAGAATGGAAGTTTTCTTCGCATTACCAGAGGTTTTCATTTTCAAATTAACTCATTATCAAATTTTCAAATTTATTGTTCGTCTTTTTCGCTGATTTCTTTAGCCATCGGATTGTCTAAAACTCTTAGTTCATCCTTAGGTTTTTCATAATGGTTCAGGGAAATTACAGAATGTCTGTCGATATGTCTTGGACCTTCAATATTCCAGTCGCCCAGGCTTTTTCTTTCGAAACGGCAAGTATCGCAGATGAATTCTTCCACTTCTCCCCACTGGTCTTTTCTGGCAGTAACTCTTACAATTTCGTCACCTTTCATCCATACCACAGCTTTTCCTGAACATTTATCGCATTTGCAAGAAGCATTCATAGGGTTGGTAAACCAAACTCTGCTTGCAAAACGTGCTGTTCTGTCTGTTAAAGCTCCTACCGGGCAAACATCAATAATGTTTCCGATAAAGTCATTATCTAAGGCTTTGTTCAGGTAGGTTGAAATTTCAGCGTGATCTCCTCTGAAAAGAATTCCGTGCTCTCTTGTATCTGTCAGCTGATTTGCTGTCAATACGCATCTTGCACACAGAATACAACGGTTCATATTCAATTTGATGTTCGGACCAAGGTCGTCTGCATCATAAGTATTTCTTTCGAATTCAGTTCTTGTATTTTCAACCCCATGCTCATAACCAAGATCCTGTAAATGACATTCCCCTGCCTGATCACAGATAGGGCAGTCTAACGGGTGGTTGACCAATAAAAACTCAGTAACGGCTTTTCTTCCTTCCTGAGCTTTTTCAGAAGTAAGATTCTTTACTTCCATACCATCCATTACATTGGTTCTGCAGCTCGCAACCAATTTCGGCATAGGACGAGGATCTGCTTCAGACCCTTTAGAAACTTCCACAAGGCAAGTTCTGCATCTTCCTCCACTGGTTTCCAATTTGCTGTAGTAGCACATTGCAGGAGGTACAGATTTTCCACCGATCTGTCTTGCGGCTTCCAAAATAGAAGTGCCCGGCAAAACTTCAGTAGTCTGTCCGTCTATAGTTATTTTGAATTTTTTAACCTCTTCGCTCATATTCTATGCTTTTCGCTTATGCCTTTAAGCATCAGCTCTATTTTAATTATGCTTTTTTGTATTAAATGTATATCCGATCCCGAATACCAATTCACCAAAGGTAAAATCCTGGGTTGCTTTATCAATTTTTACATTTTCCTGGGTGGTTCTCACACTTGGTAAATTGATGTACCCATATTTAAAATCTGCTTTAGCCACAATATGGTTCCATAATACGATATTGATCCCCGTTCTTGCATCCATTCCAAATCCTGCCAGATGGAAATGATCACTTTCCTCTTTTCCCATTAAGGTAGCATCCGTTTTAGGAATTAAAACACCTGCTCCTAAACCATACGTCCAGAATATATCAAACTTATTTTTATTAAGAATCTGTTTGTATTTCTGAACACCAAGATTAAGATAGTTCAATCCATTGGTATGCTCATATTTCAAAAACTGGCCATCTGAAAGATTAATTTTTCCATCATTGACCATAGCTGCATATTTCGGATCTTTAACATATCCCTCAAATTCTACAGCCTGATCCTGATCCATTACATATTTCATATGGTCCAGCCCCAAAGTGATCCCTAAATTATCTTTTACAAAATAAGTAATATGGTAATTCACCTGTGGAATAAATACTTCCGTGGGATTAATATAATGGCTGAAGTTTTTTATGGATGTAGGCCTGTCGTGTGCAGACACGTTTTTCAGGGTAAAATTATAATCCTGACCATAAAAACGGATGTCGGAATCAGAGAACCAGCCTCTGTTCCATCCCCAAAATATCATTACTGAACCTTTTTTGAACGCTTCTCTTTGAGCCTTTACGCTCATGGTCACTGTTAATAATAACAGCAACAATAATTTATTTTTCAATTGTTTTTTATTTGTATTTAGGGATTAAACTGTAGGAGCCGGAATAGGATCTGCATAATGTGCCAATCCATAGTTTTGTGTTAAACATAATTCCGGGTTCTTCACGTGCCATTCAAATTCATCCCTAAAATGACGGATCGCTGCTGCCACAGGCCAGGCTGCTGCATCACCTAACGGGCAAATGGTATTTCCTTCAATTTTTCTCTGGATATCCCAAAGCAAATCGATGTCTTCCATTTTTCCCTGTCCGTTCTCTATTTTCTTTAAAATTTTGTACATCCATCCCGTTCCTTCACGGCAAGGTGTACACTGTCCGCAACTTTCGTGATTATAGAATCTCGCTAAAGTCATGGTATGTTCTACGATACACTGGTCTTCATCCAAAACAATGAATCCACCTGAACCCATCATGGTTCCGGTAGCAAATCCACCATCAGCCAATGATTCATAGTTCATGTATCTTGGTTCTCCATTTACGGTTTTTAACAATAAGTTCGCCGGAACAATCGGAACTGAGCTTCCTCCGGGAATACAGGCTTTTAGTCTCTTTCCGTTCGGGATACCCCCGCAATACTCATCAGAATAAATGAATTCTTCAACGGTAATCGTCATATCGATCTCATACACTCCGGGTTTGTTGATGTTTCCACAAGCGGAAATCAATTTGGTCCCTGTAGATCTTCCTACTCCGATTTTGGCATATTCAGCTCCTGTCATTTCAATGATCGGAACTACTGCTGCTATGGATTCAACGTTATTTACTACTGTTGGTCTTTCCCAAAGTCCTTTTACAGCCGGGAATGGTGGTTTTAGTCTTGGGTTTCCTCTTTTTCCTTCAAGGGATTCAAGCAATGCGGTTTCTTCTCCACAGATATAAGCTCCACCTCCTCTCTGGACATAGATTTCACAATCGAAACCGGTTCCTAAAATATTTTTACCTAAAAATCCTGCGGCTTTTGCTTCTTCAATAGCTTCTTCCAGAATATCCGGAATCCATGAATATTCTCCACGGATGTAGATATATGAAACATTGGAACCTAAACAGTAAGATGATATCAACATTCCCTCGATCAATACATGAGGAAGGAATTCCATTAAATATCTGTCTTTGAAAGTTCCCGGTTCAGATTCGTCTGCATTCACTACCAGGTGTCTTGGAACACCTTCCGGTTTTGCCAAAAAGCTCCATTTCATCCCTGTCGGGAATCCTGCTCCACCACGTCCTCGAAGTCCTGAAGCTTTTACTTCTTCAAGAATTTCGTCGGGAGTCATTTTCAAGGCTTTTTCTGCTGCGGTGTAACCTCCCTGTTTGCGGTACGTTTCAAAGTAACGGATGCCTTCTATATGTGCGTCTTTAAGTAAAAGTTTTTTACTCATTGTATAGTTTAATTAGTCCAAAGCAATTTGTCCCTGTCTGCAAAGATCAAGGATTTCATCTACTTTTTCTATCGTTAAATTTTCGTGATAAAATTTCCCCAACTGCATCATCGGAGCATAACCGCATGCACCAAGGCATTCAGCAGGTTTTAAGGTGAACATACCATCTTCGGTAGTTTCTCCGTCCTTAATGTTCAGTTTGGTTCTGATGTGGTTTAAGATCTTCTCACTTCCGCACACCATACAAGGTCCTGTTCTGCATACCTCTAAAACATATTTCCCAACAGGTTTCATATTGAACATCGTATAGAAAGTGGCCACTTCATATACTTCAATGGGTTGTATGCTTAACAATTCAGCAACATAGTCCATCACAGGAACATCTAACCAGCCTCCGAATTCTTTCTGTGCTAAATGCAGAACGGGAAGCAAAGCTGATTTTTGTCTTCCTTCAGGATATCTCGCGATAATTTTATGTACCTGTTCTAAACTTTCCGGTTTAAAAGCTATTGTTTCGCTCATTTTCTTTAATGTATTATTGTACAACGTACAATGTACTAATGACTTTTTTTATTTTAATCACTGTAAAAATCATGAATACATTCTACAATGATACTTTTTACAATTTTATGCGTCTAATTCTCCCGCAATTACATTCAGGCTACACATCGTTACGATTGCATCTGAAATTACAGAACCTGTAATCATTTCCGGATACGCCTGATAATAAATAAAGCATGGTCTTCTGAAATGAAGTCTGTAAGGACTTCTTCCTCCATCACTCACTAAATAGAAACCTAATTCTCCGTTTCCGCCTTCAACAGCATGATATACTTCTCCTTTTGGAACATCCGTTTCTCCCATTACGATTTTGAAATGGTAGATCAATGCTTCCATTTTCTGATATACATCTGCTTTTTCAGGAAGATAGAAATCAGGAACGTCTGCATGGAATGGCCCTTCAGGAAGGTTTTCGTATGCTTGTTTGATGATTTTGATAGATTCCCAGATTTCCTGCTGACGAACCATGAAACGGTCGTAAGTATCTCCTGAAGTTCCTACAGGGATAATGAAGTCGAAATCCTGGTATGAAGAATAAGGCTCTGCAACTCTTACGTCATAATCTACTCCTGTTGCACGTAAGTTTGGACCTGTGAAACCATAGCTTAATGCTCTTTCTGCAGAAATTGCTCCCGCTCCGATGGTTCTGTCCATGAAGATTCTGTTTCTTTCTAATAAATTACAGAATTCCTGGAATCTTGGTGGGAATGTTTTTAAGAAGTCTTTGATCAGTTCATGGAATTTAGGAGTAAAGTCTCTTTCAAATCCACCGATTCTTCCCATATTGGTTGTCATTCTGGCTCCGCAGATCTGCTCATACAGGTCATAGATACGTTCTCTTTCGATGAACATATAGGTAAGACCTGTAATAGCTCCGGAATCCATTCCTGTTACACCGTTACAAATTAAGTGGTCCCCAATTCTCGCTAATTCCATCAGGATAACACGCATATAATCTACACGCTTAGGAACTTCCACTCCGATCAGTTTCTCTACAGTCATGTGCCATCCTAAGTTATTGATGGGTGCAGAACAGTAGTTCATACGGTCGGTAAGGGTAGTGATCTGAGCATAATTTCTTCTTTCGGAAATTTTTTCAAATGCTCTGTGGATATATCCTACGGTTTGCTCAGCGTGAAGGATTCTCTCTCCGTCCATCGTTAGGACATTCTGGAAAATCCCGTGAGTAGCAGGGTGAGTAGGTCCTAAATTGAGGGTGTATAATTGCCCGTCAATCTGTTCCTTACTTTCGTATTGGTTAAGTATATTAGATAATGAGTTATCTTTCATAATATATCATTGATAGTTGATAAGCGATAATTGATCATTAATCAATTGTCATCTATCATTATATTTTATTGTTATCTTCCGAACATGCTATCGTCCTTATCGGTTCTGGTACCGTCTTCCAGGCGATATTCCTTCAACATTGGGTGGTATCCGAGATCTTCCATATTTAAGATGGGTCTTAAATCCGGGTGTCCTTTGAATTTAATTCCGTAGAAATCATAGGTTTCTCTTTCCATCCAGTTAGCTCCTGCATATAGATCTACCAGAGAATCTATCTCTACATTTTCTCTGGTCATAAAAGCCTTCAGGCGGATTCTGAAGTTAGTCATCATATTTTGCAAATGATAAATAACGCCAATTTCTTTCTCCGGGAATTCAGGATAATGGATTCCACAAACATCGGTAAGGAAATTGATTTCCAAAGACGAGTCTTTCAGATAATGAATTACTTTTTTGATATCATCTTTTTTGATTTCCACCGTCAGCATTCCATAAGGCTCTGAGCTGGAAATTACAGATTCCGGAAATTCTCTTGTGATTGCTTCTAATACAAATTCGTTTGTCATTTCCGTTAGTTGCTTATGTTGTAAGAATCTAATAATTTTTGATATTCAGGCATATCTCTTCTTCTGATGCTTTCGCTTTCGGCAAGGGCCTGAACCTGCATTACCCCTTCAATGATCTGCTCCGGTCTCGGAGGACATCCTGGAACATATACATCAACAGGAATAATTTTATCGATTCCCTGTAATACAGAGTATGTATCAAAAATACCACCGCTGGAAGCGCAAGCTCCCACTGCAACCACCCATTTTGGCTCTGCCATTTGAGTGTACACTTCTTTTAGGACGGGTCCTAATTTCTTTGATATAGTTCCGCAAACCATCAGCATATCTGCCTGTCTTGGTGAGAAAGAGTTTCTTTCCATACCAAATCTTGAAGCATCATAGGTAGGGTTCAGGGTAGCCATAAACTCGATACCGCAACAAGAGGTTGCGAATGGCAACGGCCAAAGAGAAAATTTTCTGGCCATCCCGATTACACTGCTCAGTTTCGTTGCGAAAAATCCTTCTCCTTCATATCCTTCGGGAGCAGGTGCATCTGTTCTTATTACTGGTTTTTTATCTGACATCTTGTAGATGATTAAAATTGATTTTAAATTCTAGATTTTAAATTTTAAATTTCTCATTGAGCTTATTTTAAAATCACCATCTAAAATTTGTAATTAAAATTTATAATTCTTACTTATCCCAATCCAATGCGCCACGCTTCCAAACGTAAAAGAATGCCACAAAGAAAATGGCTACGAAGGTAAGCACCGCAAGGAAGCCTTCAAATCCGAATTCTCTGAAGTTGACAGCATAGGGGTAAAAAAATACGATTTCAATATCGAATAGTACAAACAACACGGCCGTTAAGAAATACTTAATGGAAAACGGCGTTCTTGCATTTCCTTCCACAGCAACCCCACATTCCCAGCTCTGGTTTTTTACAGAATTTCCTTTTTTCTGGCGTGGACCTAAGAAATGGGCTCCAAGCAATGAAACAGCTACAAAAGCAACAGCTACACCTGCTTGAATAAGGATTGGAATATAACTTTCAGGTAAATTCATTTTTGCATTATTATCTCAATTTGCAAATTTAATGAATAAACAAGAAAGCATGAAATTTATCAGATTAAAAGTAAGATGAAAATTAGAAAAATTGGTAATTTAGAATTAATAAAAATTAGCTGGTGATGATTAACTTTTTGGTGTAAGTTTGTCCTTTTTTTGTAGTGACAGTCAATAGGTAGTTTCCTTTTGATATTCCGGAAACATCTAATCTTTCTATTGGGTTCTGATTAGAGAAATCTTTAATCAGCCTTCCTGAATTATCAAACAGTTGTATGGCAAGTATCTCACGACGAGCAATATTGGTGTCACAGATAACCGTATTTTTCACAGGATTTAGCACATTGAAGTAAATACCGGAAGCATCGGTTTCCCGAACTGCTAAAGGAGTTGGAGTACAGGTGGCTTCAGTGGAAGTAAGGTCATATATGGCTGCTGCACCATTCACTTTATGATTAAATGTCCTGATGGCAGGTCCTATTTGTTTATTTACCATATCAAGTTCATGTAAAGTAGACTCTGCAAATAAAGTCCGAATGACATATACTTTGGAATGGATTCCGTAATTGATGGAAAATGCGGCATAGATATTTGAAGATCCTAAAGTCATGAACGGGCAGCTTTGTGAAGGATTGGCCATATTAA
Source organism: Chryseobacterium barbadense (assembly GCF_042849955.1). NCBI lineage: Bacteria > Pseudomonadati > Bacteroidota > Flavobacteriia > Flavobacteriales > Weeksellaceae > Chryseobacterium > Chryseobacterium barbadense. The sequence continues at coordinate 30,626 of NZ_BAAFHL010000006.1, read as the reverse complement.
TTTCAAGTATTCCCGTGAGAGTACATAAAAAAATCCTTCCTTCGTAAAAAAAGAGATCACCAGCACTAAATTGACCAGTAGGAAGATTGCCCATATCTGTAAAGGCACCTGTACTGATATCATACCTGTATAATTTGTTTGGAGATCCTGTACCATATATGTATTTCCCTGCATCAGAAATGAGTGAGGTAATGGAGGCGTTTGTTATCGTGAAATCCCCAAGATAGTCACAGCTAGAATTGGAACTGTTTTTTCTGTATAATTTTCCTGAGGTGGTTACATAATAAATATTATTGGAGCCATCAAGGGCGATGTCCGTATAGGTTTCCGGATAGGTAGCCATTGTAGGCGGACAAAAAGGTTCATCTATCTCAGTTAAGTTTGAAATATCAAGCTTATAGACCTTGTTTGTATTGGTCCCCACAATAGAGTTCACGTAGAATTGTTGTGAAGATAATGGTGCAGAAGTAAAAATAATTCCCCCAAAAATCTTTAATAATAAGTTCATGGTAATCAGGTTATTAATTTATTATAAAAATAGAAAAATATCCTGATAATGAACAAAGGTCTTTTGTAATTGTTATTACTTTTTCATTTTTTTTAGTAAACAATAAGCCATATAGGCAATGTAACCGAAAAGTACACTGGTGTACAAAATACTAATTACAGCATCGGTTTTGTCATCTTTTGCCTGAAGAAAAAAATTATAAACAATAAATCCTGCGATTAAAATACCGAAAATAATCAGTTGCTTTTTCATGGATAAAACTTATAATTATATTTTGCGCTTGTATTTATTCCCACAGATCCCACGGATTGACACAGATGTTTGCGCATTTTAAATTTGTGAAATTATGGATTAAAAAAATTAGATTTCTAAAGAATAGGTTCTTCTTCTTTTGTGATTCACAGGGTTGTAATCCTGCCACAATAGCTGGATGCTTTTGTTCTCTTCCAGTTCAGGGTTCGTTTCTAAATATTTCACTCCCTTTTTTCTGAAAATTTCCCAAATTTCCTTGAAAATAATAGAAGTAATTCCTCTTCTCTGATATTCGGGATGAATACCGATTAAGTAAAAATTGGCTCTGTCATTTTTTTTCCCGGCTTGCAGGAAATGCCACCAACCAAAAGGAAGTAGCTTCCCCTTTGATTTTTGCAATGCTTTGGAATAAGAAGGCATTGTAATGGCAAATGAAATAAGATTATTGTTGGCATCGGCAATACAAACGATAAAATCTTTATCGATAAGCTTGAAATATTTCTCCTTGTAGGTTTTGCGTTGCTCCTCTGAAATGGGAGTGTATGTTGAAAGGTGCTTATACGTTTCATCCAGAAGATCAAACATGGGATCAACATACTGGATGATTTCTTCCTTGGTCTTAAACTTTAAAACTCTAAGCTGATATTTCCGGGAAATTAATTCATTAAACTTGTGGATTTTATCAGGAAGAATATCAGGAAATATGATTTCGAATTCCACCCATTCCTTTTCTTTGATAAGTCCTAAATTTTCAAGGTGTCTAGGATAATAATCATGGTTGTAGATCCCGATCATAGTAGCCAATTTGTCAAAACCTAATGTCAGCATTCCTGCCTTATCAAGATTGGTAAAGCCCATTGGTCCTTCAATCTTCTTGATATTTTTTTCTTTGGCGTAGTCGATGGCTTTTTGAATCAGCGCTTGCGACACTTCGGGATCGTCAATAAAATCGATCCATCCGAACCGAACTTTTCGGATGCCCAGTTCTTTTTCTTCTTTGTAGTTAATGATAACAGCAATTCTTCCTACTATTGTATTGTTTTTGAAAGCCAGGTATTGTTTTGATTCTGAGTATTTTAACGCGGGATTTTCATTGCTGTTCCAGATATTGATCTCATCATTGATAAAGGAGGGTACGTAATATGGATTTCCTTTATAAAGATCCATGGGAAACTTTACAAATTGTTTTAATTCATCACGTGTTTTTACTTCAACTACTGTAACTTTAGACATAGCTTTCCAAGGGGTAATTAGGGAACAAATATAAATAATAATATGTAATACTTTGGCACAGTTTTTACATCTTAAAGATTAAAAATATTTATCTTAAAAAATGACAGGTTATTATATTATTATTGGGATTTCTATGCTGGTAAGCTGGTTTGTTTCATCCCGATTGAAATCTAAATTTGAGTATTATTCCCAGGTACATCTTCGAAACGGGCTTTCGGGAAAGGAAGTAGCGGAAAAAATGCTGAGAGATAACGGGATTACAGATGTTCAGGTGATTTCAGTTCCCGGACAATTAACCGATCACTATAATCCGGTAGATAAAACTGTAAACCTTTCTGAAGGTGTTTATATGCAGAGAAATGCTGCAGCCGCAGCTGTAGCTGCCCACGAATGTGGCCATGCCGTACAACATGCTGTAGGATATTCTATGCTTCAGCTACGTTCAAAGCTTGTTCCGATTGTTAATATAAGCTCTAATCTGATGCAGTTTGTTCTTATTGCAGGTATTGGTATTATGGCGGCAACACAAAGCATTGATGATCCGAACGGCAATACTACTGTTCTTGCCATTGGAATACTTATGTTTGCATTCACTACCTTATTTGCTTTTGTAACGCTTCCTGTAGAATATGATGCGAGTAACAGAGCGATGAAATGGCTGAAAGATACCGGAACCGTAACTTCTGAAGAATATGTAGGTGTGAAGGACAGTCTGAAATGGGCTGCGAGAACGTATGTGGTGGCTGCCATAGGATCTTTGGCTCAGCTTCTTTACTGGGCGTCCTTACTGATGGGTGGAAGAAGAGATTAATCTTATTTAAAAAGAAATATAATATCCCGGACAAATTGTCCGGGATATTTTTTTGCCGGATTTCAGCTGAATTCAATACTTTTGATATATGATACAAAGATCGAATGTATAAAAGAAATATACAGATGCCGGATCAACAGCAGGTAACCTATTTAATTAAAGTAGTTGCTTTTTTTTGGCTGATCACTAAAATATGGAGCTATAAAACCTGGGTTACGGATAGGATGTACCCCGTTATTCCGTCGTTGGATATTTTTAAATATGTTCCTGGTCTTGTGCATGAACTTTTATTTGGTTTTTCTGTGTTGGCTTTATCACTGATCTTATTTATTAAGGCAAGGCGTTGGTTGCTTATTTCTCTTTTTTTATCAGAATTAATGAGCTGTTTATTAGATACTGTGCGATGGCAACCATGGGAATATATGTATATGTGTGTTCTTTTAGGAGGCATTGTTAATTTTCACAAGCCTAAAAATGTTCTGCTGCTAATGCATCTGTTTTTGGTGTCCATTTATCTTTTCAGCGGTTTACATAAGTTTAACCGGGGCTTTCTTTGCTTAGCCTGGATGAATATGATCCTCATTGATTTCCTTGGATTATCGATGGACGTTATTTTGAAATATAAATTGTTCTTTGTTGGATTATTGATTCCTGTCGTAGAGCTGGTTTTGGCTGTTCTGTTATTGATTTCAAAATCAAAAAGAAAGATCAGCTATGCATTCATTGTCATCCATGTTATTATTTTGATTGTTATTGGCCCTTTTGGATTGAATCATAATTCAGTAGTGTGGTTCTGGAATGCAGCGATGATTTGTATTCTCTTGATTATATATGTAAAACCAATTGATCCTATCACCAAAAACTTTTGTGTTTCAAATTTTTATTGGCTTATCCTCTGGTTTATAATGCCAGTTTTCAGCTTTTTCGGACATTGGTATCAATATTTTTCCTTTAACCTGTATTCCGGAAAAGGAGAGCAGCTGTATATCTGCTTTTCAGAAAAGAAGGAAGAACTAAAACCTTATTTTGAGCCAAAAACAAATACTATTTGTCAGGGTAAGCCCTGTGTTAATTTGCAGAACTGGGCTTTAGCTGAAATTAAATCCGCACCGCTTCCCGAAGCCGAAAATTATGAAAAGATTGCTGTTTATATGAAACAAAAGTATCCGGAAAGCTTAACAAAAATCATATCCTATAATCTTCAGAATCAGAAAATAGTAGAGTGGTAGGGATGAAAAGCTAATCTAAAAACCGGCACTCTACGAACTGTAGCTTCGTTAAAGATTCCCGGATGTCATCTTTATGTTTGGTTTTTACTTTAGCTGTAATTACAGCTCTTTCCTGTGAGTCGAAATTGATGATTTTGGCATCGAATTTTGAAAGTAAGGTGAAAATGGTATTTTGCTGGTTAAAATTAAATTTGACCTCAATTTCCGCTTCCAGCTCTTTGATTATAATATTGACTTCTTCCAAAGTTATCTTTGCAGACTCTTTGTAAGCTTTCACCAATCCTGAAACGCCCAGTTTGGTTCCTCCATAATATCGAACTACAATAACCAGAACGTTAGTAACATCATTCGCTAAAAGTTGATTGTAAATAGGTAACCCAGCGCTTCCGGAAGGTTCCCCGTCATCATTGGCACGGTAGTTTTCTCCGTTCAATCCCATCCTGAAAGCATAACAATGGTGTGTTGCTTTTGGGTGTTCTGCTCTGATTTTTTCTAAAGCACTTTTCAATTCTTCTTCGTTACCCACGGGATAAGCAAATCCTATGAACTTGCTGCCTTTCTCTTTTAATAGGGTAGCCTCTACCGGTTTCTCAATAGTTTTATATTCAAACATCATTAGTTCTCCCTCCTGTAAAATTGTATTAAATTATCTCTGAAATTTTCTGTTGCCATAGGATTAAATTCAAATTTGGGAGCTTTTGTCCCGTTTTCCAGAAGCAAATTTTCATTTTTAATAAGAATGGCTTCATCCCAGAGACCGGCATTGATGAATTGCTGCAAAGTAAAACGGCCTCCTTCAATAATTACAGATTGGATCTGTTCTTTATATAGAGCACCCATTAAATCCTGTAAAAAATTCTCTTTTCCGATTTTCAGGAATTGAATATTGCCGGAAGTTCCTTCTGTCATGCTGTTGAAGACAAGAGTCCTGGATTCATCATTGTAGATTTTGAAGTCTTCAGGAACTTTTAAATCAAAATCAATTAAAATTCTGACAGGATTTATCCCTTCAACATTTCTCACTGTTAAGCCAGGATTGTCATTAAGTGCAGTTTGGGTTCCCACAAGAATAGCATGTTCGTCTGATCTTAACTGATGTACAAACTGATTGATCAAGCTGTTTGAAACGGGAGTAGGTTTAAAATCTTTATCTAAAAAGCCATCACCGGATTCTGCCCATTTTAAAATGATATAGGGTCTTTTCTTTTCATGATAAGTGAAGAATCTTTTATTCAGTTCAATGCATTCTTTTTCCAGAACTCCGGAAATAACTTCAATTCCTGCGTCCTGGATGATTTTTTTTCCTTTTCCGTTCACTTTATCATGAGAGTCCATAGCTCCGATGACCACTTTTTTAAACCCCAACTCCTTAATTTTCAAAGCACAAGGCGGCGTTTTGCCATAATGGGCACAAGGTTCTAAAGAAACATAAATGGTAGACTCGGGAATTAATGATTTATCTTCAACAGAGTTAATGGCATTGATCTCCGCGTGATTTTCTCCGGCTTTGTGGTGGTAGCCTTCTCCGATGATTTTATTGTTGTGAACGATTACGCTTCCAACCAGCGGATTGGGATAGGTACGGCCCAGTGCTTTCTGAGCCAGCTCAATACATCTTTTTATATATAACTCGTCCTGCATAGTAAGAAAAAAGCGAAGACAAAATACTTTGCTTCACCTTTTTAAATTTTAAGTTATTACTTTAGCTTCTAATTTTTTTCTTTTTCCTTGTAAGCTTTCAGCTCTTCTTTCAGGTTCTTATTTTCTTCTTTTAACAGATTGATATAATCCTGCAGATTATCTATCATAGAAGCTGGGATATTGTAGTTGATATTGTTACCATGAAGAAGGTTATAAAAACCGGAATTCTCACTTATGGTATTATATTCATTGTTGATAACCACTTTAGATTCTTCATCTTCATAGATGTCTTCTACCGAAACATTTAAGAACTTTGCTATTTTTTCCCATTCTTCTCTGATGATTTTTACATCTCCGCTTTCTTTTCTGCTATAGTTCGAAACATCCGTAGCAATGATATCTGCAATCTGTTGCTGGGTATATCCTTTCTTTTTTCTTATGGTGCGAAGTTTTTCTTTTTGCATGTTTGTCTTTTTTTACAAAAATAATATTAAGTTTCGGTTAAATCCGGATCCTAATTGTCGCCGGAAATAATACTGTGAAGATTTTGTTTTAACGTTTCCAGATGAGCCTTTTTATCATCAATCGTATTAAAGGTGTCTTTTAACAGAGGGTTTTCTCTTGACGGATTGTTGAAGAAAGACAGGTTGTTTTCCAATTTTACGATTTCTGCTTCAAGGTCAGAGATCTGGCTCTTGATTTTTCTGGCTTTATCGGTAAGCTGGTTTTCAGATAATCCTTCTTCCTTAAGCTCAAGCTCATTGATTTTATTCAATCTCAGCTTTTCTCTCAGCGTTTTGTTGAATTCGGAATTGATTGAAATTTTATCTCTCGGAACTTTTCCGATATTGTTCCATGCCGTTTTTATCGCTTCTATCCTTTCAATGCTGCCATCTTCATCGGTTACCGTTTTCAATTCATCAAGAAGCTCTTTTTTATGCTTGTAATTTTCCTTCCAGTTATCTGTGGAAGCGTTGCTTTTTTCTCTGTAGTTATTGAAAAATGCATTGCAGGCATCACGAAATTCATCCCAGATCTTATTGGTCATGCTTTTGGGAACATGGCCTATTTTTTTCCAGTCGTCCTGAAGCTTTTTGAATAAAGGAACGGCAATATCCCAATCTTCATTGTTCACATTATCTTTAGCCGTCTGGATCAGTTTTAGTTTTTCTTCCAGGTTAGCCTGCTGAGAACCTTTTAAAGATTTATAATAGCTGTTCTTATGGGTATTGAAGCCTCTTAAAGTCGTTTTGAAATCATTCCAGTTCTGATTGGATAATTTTCTTGGAACACTTCCGGTTTTTAAAAATTCGGAACGAAGATCCTCCACTTTTCTGATGGCATTTTGCCAGTAATTGTGATTAGGAGTTTCTGAAGGTTCAGACAGCTTTTTGATTTCGGCAATAATCTGGTTTTTCTTTTCAAGATTATTATTTTGTTCTGTTTCAATGGCTGCTGAAAGCTCGGATTTTCTTTCGTGGATTTTATTGGAAATTTCTTTGAATTCTTCCCATGTTTTTTCACGGAATTCTTCTGCTACGGGCTCAGCCTCTTCTTTCCATAATTTATGAAGGTACTGTAGTTCGTTTAATGCTTTTTGAATAACAGGCTCGTTTTCCAGTTCTTTGGCGCGGGCAATAATGTGCTGTCTTTTTTCAAGATTATGGCTGTATTCCTGCTCCAGAAATTCTTTATTCAGATCCAGCATCTGATAAAACTGATTCAGATGATGGAAATAGTTATTGTTAAGGATCTTGAATTCAGATTTAGCCACCTGCCCGGCTTTAGACCAGTCTTCCTTGATCTCACGGATAGATTTGAATAAGTTGGTGCCCGGTTCTGAATTGGTGTAAAGATTTTTAAGCCTTTCGATGATACTTTGGCGGTGCTCAAGATTTTTCTTTTGCTCTTCTTCCTGCTTTTTCTGAAAATTATCCTGCTTTTCCCTGAATATGTTTACCAGCGCTGAAAATCTGGCTTGTGAAGGATGTTCATAGCTGAAATTTTCGGGAGCGTTTCCGGCTTCTTCAAATTCATGCCTTTTGTCTTCCACTTCATCATGGATGTAGTGACTTGCTTTTTCTTTTAAAAGATTGAATGCTTTGAAATTTTCACCGGCATTGGGAGCGTTGATGATTTTTTCCATTTCTTTTAAAGCATCAGATAAAGAAATATCCGTATTCACATGCTCTTCCAGATGTTCGGAATCATCATCATGCGGATTTTCATCGTGGGAAACAGTGCTTTCCGACGTTTCTTCTTGAGGTACTTCGGTAGAATTTTTCTTTTCTTCGTTTTCAGAAAGATTGTTTTCTGTAATCATAGCAAATCTTTTATGAGTAGGCGTAATATATTGCAGCTAAAAGCCAATTAATGCACTAATTTAGGTTATTTTTTTTGAAAATTCCAAATTTCCCAAGCTTTTTCTGCTTGCTGTTCAAGCATATAGTAGCCGTTCACTGTTTTTGCTCCTTTTCCGGATGCATTAATAATGAATTGCGTATAGTTGGGATTGTAGATCAAATCGATTACCAGATGTTTATCAGAGAGCCCTTCAAAAGGGAAAGGTAAACAGTCTTCCACATTCGGAAAAGTACCGACAGGAGTACATTGTATAATAATAGTATGTTCCTGTACTGTTGCGGTATCTAAATTTTCAAAGTTTACTTCTGAATTCCTTGAAACAGTCTGGGATGGGATCCCATTTTTCTCCATAACATATTGTACCGCTTTTGCAGCACCTCCGTTCCCAAGAATAAGAGCAGAGGTATGGTGAGGTTTTTTATGAAGCAATAATGTCTTTTCAAATCCGAAGGCATCCGTATTATATCCTGTCTTTTTTCCGTTTTGAATTAAAACACAGTTTACGGCACCTATTTTTTCAGCCTCGTCACTCAGTTCATCCAGATAATCCATGATCTTTTCCTTGTAGGGAATTGTGACGTTAAATCCTAACAGTTGAGGATCAGAAAAAAGGTTTTCCACTTCGTGGATCTCTTTTAAATCAAAAATATCGTAGGAAATATCCTTCAGCATTAATTTCTGAAACTTATCGGTGAAAAATTTTTTGGAAAAGGAATAAGAAATATTTCTTCCTATCAAACCTAATTTTTTATTGGAATCCATAGATCAAAAATAAAAAAAAGACCGAATAAATCGGTCTTTAAGTTTGAATATTTTCTGTTACTCTACAATAAATTTTGCGGTAGTATTACCTGCTTTAAGAATGTAATTTCCTTTGATGATATTTCTGAGCGTAATTTTATCAGAAGTCTTAAAAGGATGGGTAATAACCTGAATCAGTGCTCCGGACATATCGTAAATTTCTGCTCTGGAGATCGTAGTAAGATTTTCTCCTTTTACATAAAGCTCATTGTTTTTTACCGGATTAGGATAAATGGTGAATCCTGAAGTTTTTTGAATCTCATGAGTACCCAATACGGAATTCGGATTGATGATTCCCAGATTATCACAGGTATTCTGAGGGAAAGAATTCCATTGTGAAAGAGAGAAAGTAGTGGAAGGATTGCTTACATTTCTTCTTAATGTAACGTCCGCTGCAAAATCAGCAGATCCTCCGTTAAAGGTTCCTACGATATCAATAAGCACTCCGTTTTTAAATAACCCGACAGGGTCATTTCCATTAAAATCTATAGGTGCTCCGCCTAAAGTCAGATTACTTGTAAACGAACAGGTAAAAGCGGCTCCTGAATGGGTAATCACAAAAGCCGATGAAGGCTGAAGAGTTCCTGTTAATATGGCTTCATTTACCCAGCTGCCACCTCCGTTAGCCTGTTTTTTGATAGAATAATTGCTAAGGTCAATAGGGTCTGGTGTAGCATTTGTTAATTCAAGAGCTTTATTGTTGCTTGAACCTTCCACATACTCAGAAATGTATAACTCGCTGGAAGAGCCACCTGCAGGAGGAGTATTGGTGGTAGTGAAATTGAAAGGAGCAGAAGCAGGAGATACATTTCCGGCTGCATCGGTAGCGACCACGGTTACCTGATAAGTCGTGTTAGGATTTAAACCATAAACATTGATGGAATTGGTTCCTGAACTTCCATAAAGAACACCATTGATGTATACATTATATCCTGTAACAGCTATATTATCAGTAGAAGCGGTCCATGTGATGGTGGCGGACCCGCCTGTGATATTTGAAGCGGCCAAATTAAGCGGAGTCGTTGGCGGAGTTGTATCTGGAGTTGTATTGACGTATCCCCATACATCATGCACCCATGCCGGGTGGTCAATATAAGGATTTCTGTTTCCCTGGAATGCATAAGCATTATTATTTCTGTCAATTTCTCTTTGAGAAACCGGATCTGCATCATGCCAGGCTAAAAGTACCTCCAGTTCCCATTGAGTTAAACTTCTTGTCGTTGTTCCATCCAGCATATTACCGCTCGTAAAGCCGGGAACCTGGTTTTGATATCTTGTAACAAAATAAAAGATCATTCTGGCAATATCACCTTTGAAGGCGTTGATAGGTTCAAAAGCCGTTCCGGAATAACCAGGAGTTGTATTAGGACCTAATTTTGAGCCGTTTTGAGAAGTCCATGTAGGGTTGGTGACAACTCCGTAAGGATAATCACTTCGCATTCCATTTACTTTTCCATCAGTAGGAGGAATAAAATGAATGTCATTTTTCATCGGACTTGCCGAATTAAAAAGACTCTGCGGTACAGTGTGTTCTCTATTGTAACAAGCGCCTTCTGCTGAATAATTTCCACATTGATCAGAGATAATAGTGTATTCATAAGGATCTACTCCGTTAGGATTCTCAGAGTACATATCCAATACTTTTCCATTATTTTCATAATAGTAATCGCGGTCTGTTGTCTGATAGCCTGTCCATAGTCCATTATAGCCCTGGTCGCTATGGCCGTTGCTGATAATCTCACTAAGTTTTGTTTTTAAGGCATAACCCGTTAACCCTGTAGTGCCGTTATAGTAACCCGTTGGGATCTGTGCAAAAGCATTCATACATACCGAGCACAGAGAAAAAGAGAATAAAATTCGTTTCATCTTAAAAAATTGGGCAGTAAAGTTACAAAAAAAGGAAAGACTAACACATTAATTTTTAGTAATATACTCTTTACTGATCTTTGAAAAGAACCATGAAATGGTAAACCCGAATAATGATGCGGTAAGCGCTACAATAAGATAGTTTTTTCCTACTATTTTTACCGGGAAAGGCAAAGCTTCATTTGCTCTGAAGAATTCTGTGTAAAGTTGAAAATAGCATAGCGCAGTTCCTAAAAGTAACCCCGTAATGATTCCTGAAACAACAATCAGAATGCCGGTGTAGAAATATGTTTTTCTTAAGTGACTGAGTGGGAATCCTAATGAAATTAAAGATCTTGCCTGTTCTTTTTTATCGAGCTGCAAAATAATAATAGCTCCTGCTAAATTGAATGTTGTAATAAAAATAACCAAAGCAAAGATAAGGTATATAAACAGCTTTTCCGTGTTGATCATCTTCCAGAAAGCGGCATTTTCCTCTTCCTTCGTCTTAATCTCAATACTTTTACCGAAAGCCGACAGTAAATTTGCTTTTACAAGATCTGTATTTTCAGGATTTTTTAATTTGATGACAATCTGGTACGCAGATTTCTTCGGAAGGTCCAGTAATTCTTCCGTAAGCTCAATAGGAGAAATAATATAATTGTTTAATTGATCCTTTCCGGGAAAAACACCGGTTACGAGAATATCTTTTTTATTATAGATATCTTCTTCCTTGCTGATGATGCCGGTTCCGGGTTTAGGCATGAAAACCGTGGCGTAATTTCCTGAAGAGGCAACAGGTAAGGATAATCTGTTGTCCAGTGAGTTTTCCATTAATACTTCATTAGAGTATTCGAAGCCGGGGTAGGTTCCATAGAAAACATCCTTATTAATTGGGTTTACTTGTATATAAGCGGAATCAACCCCTCTCAGATAGGCAATATCTCCTTTTCCGTTGTAGCTGATGTATACTTTTTCTTCGATAACGCGGGAAAAACTATCGATTGCCTTATTGTTTTTTAAAGCATCACTTATTTTACTAAGATTTTTAATCGTTTTGCCGTTGGTGCTTTTCACCGTAAGATCAGCATGAAGATTGGAAATAAGTTCTTTGTTCAGCTCCTCCAATCCGGAAAATACGGAAATAATGACGAACATGGCAGCTACAGCAACAGTCATTGCCCCTACGGCCAACCACGTAATGAACGTAACCGCAGTACTGCCTTTTTTTGCTAAAAGGTATCGTGACGCTATGTAAAATGCAATGTTCTTCAAAACTATAAAACAGGATTGTCGCCTTCGCCTCTTAGTTCTTTTTCAAGCTTTTCAACATCATCAAGAGAAGTATCCAGGTAAAAGTTAAGCTGAGGGATTACACGTACCTGTTTTGCCATTTTCTGACCAATAAAATTTCTGTATTGGGGCTTGTTTTCCTCAATTTCTTTCATAATAGCGGAACGGAATTCCTGTGGAAATATGCTTAAGTAGATTTTGGCAATACCTAAATCTGCAGTTACTTTTACATCAGAAACCGTTACCAAAATGCCCTGTTTGCTGTCTGCAGCCTGTTTACGGAAAAGTTCTGCGAAATCTTCCTGTATAATTTGTGCTACTTTTCTTTGTCTGTTGCTCTCCATAAGTTATGCAAATTTAGTACTTTTGTTTGAATTGATGCGCTGAAGTTATATTCATTGTATCAAATTTACGATTTAATTATATTATACTATGAAGTTAGAACATATCGGCATTGCCGTAAAATCTTTGGGAGTTTCGGATGAACTTTTTGAAAAACTGTTAGGAAAAAAATCCTACAAAAAAGAAAGCGTAGAAAGGGAAGGAGTCATAACTTCTTTTTACGAAACAGGGGAAAGCAAAGTGGAACTTTTGGAAGCGAGCAATCCTGAAAGTCCGATCTCAAAATTTATTGATAAGAAGGGAGAGGGAATCCATCATCTGGCTTTTGGCGTTGACAACATCCTTGAAGAGGTTCAGCGCTTAAAAAAAGAAGGATTTCAGTTTATTTCCGAAGAGCCTAAAGAAGGTGCTGATAATAAATTAGTTGTGTTCTTGCATCCAAAATCCACCAATGGAGTATTGGTAGAACTTTGTCAAGAAAAGGGATAAAAAATTTTGTAGTGAAATAAATTTTGTTATTTTTGCAGTCACAAAATTTAACCAGATTTTGAGGCCCTATAACTCAGTTGGTTAGAGTAGCTGACTCATAATCAGCAAGTCCTTGGTTCGAGCCCAAGTGGGGCCACAATAAAATTAACACCTGCAAATAATGTAGGTGTTTTTTATTTCTGCACATGAAAAAATAAAAAGAATTAACGTTTTTTATTTGTTTTATGCTTTTACTCCTTCATTGGTGCCTTTAAAATATCTTCCAGTTACATTTATTTAGACCTTAATATCCAAAAAATAAAGCTCTCTTGTAAGAATGTGAGTGTTTTTCTCATTGAAAAATAGGCTGAATATTATAATTAATTGGCTGTGTATATCTCTTTCAAATGATTAATTTTTGATTTTTTCTTCAAAAAAATGTGTTTTGTTATTGATTTTTAATTAATTATAATTTTTTTAAGAAAAAAAGATGAAAAAAAATTCACATTCAATGGATTTAATGGGAAAAATATTATATTTGCATCCTGTAAGGGGAAGTCAAACAAGAATTTATAACTTTCGTGGTGCAAAAATACAGGCCTTGAGACCCTGTCTTCCCCTTTTTTAAATAAAAACTAATGATAACCAGAAAAAAATTCCTTACCCTAGGCTCACTAGGTGTTATTTCTTTGTTTTTTCCTACATATGTTTTTTCCCATACCAAAGCTGAAAGTAATCCTGACGTCAATGCATTATTAAAAACTGCACGCGAATTCAGGAAAAAGGGGCAGCAGGCTAAAGCCAAGCAAATTTATCAACAGATTATTGCTCAGAATCCTAATGAGATCAGAGCATATGACGGAATGAGAAAAGTGATACTGTCTCAGAAAAAGAAAGAATGGGAAGTCATTGTTATGTTGAAAGCGGCATCATTGGCTAATCCCAACAATATTGAGATTAAACAGAGACTCTACAAAGAATATTTTAGTGCCGCATTAGGAAATAAAAGAATCAAAAAAGCCATTAACTTTAACGGCAGACTATTGTCTGATATAAAACAGAAGTATGATGCCTTTCTTCAAACTCAGCCTAATAATAAAAATTTACAGAAACAGGCTGCTAAAATAGACAGGCTTATTGAATGGAGTGCAGATTCGAAGAATCCTAATGAAAATATTGCACGGAAAGCATATAAAAAATCCCAGTATAAAAATTTCAAAAAAAGGTTTGACGAAATTTCTACCTCAGAACTTGAATCCAAACTGGCCGAACTAAATGGTAAGCCATTTTCAAAAGATCGTAAACAGCACATCCGTGAGCTTAATAGTCTTATTGTAAAAAGATACAGGAAAGAGAAAAATAATGGGACAGCTCTCAATAAAGCGATGTCGTATTACAACACGGATAAAAACGATCCGCTTTTCCTAAAATATGTAAGGGATCTGGCCAAACTTCAGAAAAATTATGATACCTTAATTAGCGTTGAAACCCAGAATCATGCCCTGAAAAATACGTTTTGGTCTGCACTGGCTCTGATGGATGCTCAATTAAGAAAAGCTAAAGAAACAAACTCTCTTCCTGCTAATCTGCAAACTCTGATCTCATATCTTGAGTCGAACGCTTTTGATCCTCAGAAGAAATTTGAATTGGTAACCAGAAAGATCAAAATAGATATTCTTAAGAACCAACCGAATAATGCTAAGAGTAAAATCCTTGAAGAGAGTAGAGGAATGTTTGGAATTACGAATACTCACTCTATTGACCGAATGAATATCTTGGCCGCAACTTATTATAAAAAAACAGGTGATACAGATGGCGTTAAGAGAATACTTGATATCGCCATACATCCGGAATCTTTTATAAACAGTGCAGATGATCTGGTAAAAAGTTTAGCATATATGAACTTGAAAAGATCTGTATCCAATCCTATTCATATCCAAAACTTAAACAAATTATTAAACAAAATATGAAGTTAAAATTTTTTTTGATTTCATTTTTTTTCTTTTCCTTCAATTTCGCTTTTTCTCAGTTAAAAATCACCGAGATTTATTACAACACTCCTTTTAATGAGAAATTACGATTTAATAAGAAAGAAAATGGGGTGGCAACAGGTGAATTTATTGATGCATATAAGCATCATAGAGGTGAATTTATTGAAATATACAATTACAGCGATAAAGATATCAGTTTGAAAAACTGGTATTTGCAGGACATGGAAGGTGTCTTCTGGCTGCCTCATGATAAGATTATCAAATCCGGTCAGTTTATGGTAATTGCTTACAGTACCATGCCTGCTTATTTAACGGAATTTCCTCAGCTTTTTTCAACGACTGCCGGAAAAGAAGATCAGATAATTCTGCAGGACAGAATCCTGTTGAGAAATAAGTATGAAAGTGTAGTGCTGGGTTATTCATTCAATGGATATGCAACTGTTGGAAAGAGTGGAATGATTTGGGAATACAGGGATGAACCCGGATTTAATTATATCCCCAATGTATGGTCAACCCCAGGTGATTTCTATACTGTAAAATCAATACAATATCATCCCGACCCTTATTATGGTTCTTTAACCTCAAATAGTTTAACACAAGATCTGTATAATAACTACGAGGCTACTCCCAACCCTTTAGATGCAACATTTAAACCTCCTATTCAAAACTACGAATCTTTGGTGATAAATGACTTTAATAACAATTATGCCTACCTGGATTGGACGGATAACGTAAATGATATCGTCAATAAGCTATGCCCGATCAATATTGAAAAAGTATCGCAGACTCCAAACGGCTCATATACAGGTAATGGCAGTGCCTGTTTCTCTTATGACAGTGCCGGGAATTTGCTTGCGGGAGCGGGCTGCACTAATGAAAGTACTCCACCTGTTGCAGTGGCGGGGTATACAACTGATGAATTAGAACTGATTAAAAATAGTATAACCATATATCCGAATCCTACGAAAGCCTCGGATCAGTATAATGTAACTTTAACATGGGCAGGTCCTGCATTAGGTAAAATACAAAGTGTACAGGTGTTTAATTCTGCTGGAGGACAGGTGTACAGCTATACGCCGGGACCCAATACAACTACATTCAGTCTGCAGAACCAGTTGCCGGGCGCATTCGTTGCCAATTTCGTATTGATTACCGGCCAGGTTATATCCAAAAATATCTTAAAGTGGTAAAATGAGAAAACAACATTTATTCTTTATATTCTTCTTTTTATTTGTCATTTCAATTCTAAAATCCCAGCAGGTTGTACAGGTTCCTTTACAGTATGATGTTTCAGGGTATTCAGAAAACGCATCAGCTCAGAAAACAGTTGCAGATCCTCTGACGCCGAGTATCAATGCTGAAATGAATGTTTCAGAGTCTGGAGCTTTAACCTATACACTTCCGATAGAAATTTTTGATGGGGTTAATGATTTCCAACCCAATATTGCATTAACCTACAATAGCCAGAGTGGTGTAGGGATGGCAGGATGGGGCTGGAATATTGTGGGGCTTTCTATGATTACCAAAGGAGGAAAAAGCCAGGAGATTGACGGAATTACCGTAGGGCCTCAATTTAATGATAATGATCCTCTGTATTTGGACGGACAAAGGCTGATTAAAATTGATGCCACTACTTTTGCTACGGAAAAGTTCTCCAAAATAAAGATTACAAAACTTACTTCCGGTGAATTTCAGTTCATGATCCAGTATACAGACGGGAAAATAGCAAAATACAAAGAGCTTGCTCCTGGACAGTATTATATTTCAGTATTTCAGGATTCATTTGAAAATATCATCAATTATACCTACCAGGTAGAAAATAATGTTCCCAGAATTACCAAAATTTCTTATGGCGGAGCCAATAATCCGTTTAGTATTAATTTTGAGTATAAACTTCGTAAAACCCCTTCTATAGCATACAGAAATGGAGTAAAGTTCACGAATAATTATGTTCTTTCCAATGTATACAGCAATTCCACTACCAGCGGGTTATTCCGAAAATATACGTTAACGCATGACTTTATCAACGGGAATACCATCGAAAGAGTAAGGAACATTGATGTCGAGAACAAAAATGGAAATAAACTTAAGCCTCTATATTTTGATTATAACCTGGGAGTAACCACAGGGGTCGTTGAAAAAACAGTACAAAGCAGTGCAGGCTTCCTTCCTGAGACAAAAGAGTTAGGGGATATTGTTGCCGGAGATTTTTATGGAAATGGAAAATTATCTACCTGTTATATTGCAAAAGGAGTAGACGGAAGTTTCTCTTTGATGAATTCAATCCACGGTAAGTTATCCATACCGATCAGTGCAGGCTCAAAATTAATAGTTGGGAAAGGGTTGACGGCTCATAATCAAATGAGTGAAAGAGATCAGTTGATTATAGCCCATACAGGCTTATTTGCCAAAAT
Source organism: Chryseobacterium barbadense (assembly GCF_042849955.1). Taxonomy (NCBI): domain Bacteria; kingdom Pseudomonadati; phylum Bacteroidota; class Flavobacteriia; order Flavobacteriales; family Weeksellaceae; genus Chryseobacterium; species Chryseobacterium barbadense. Next base: position 13,434 of record NZ_BAAFHL010000006.1, on the reverse strand, counting down.
ACAGATTATAGATCTGCTTACCATGGAAACCCGTACGATGGATACGACATTCCAGTCTAACGGGACATGGAATTGGGATTTTGTAACCGGGCAGTACACTCTTGACCTGTCAAAAAACTCAGATAATTATATTTCAGGAGACTTTAATAATGATGGTTTATTGGATTTAATCCACTTTGTTCAGGGTGATGCATATACCCAGTCTGCTGCCTATATGTTCGAAGTAGGAAAAACCCAGGGAACTTCTACTGTAAGTATTCCACTGGCTATTTCAAACCCTTATTCCTTCCATTTCGACAGATTGTATCAGCTTGAGCTGGATGGAGACGGAATTCCTGAAGTGATGTTTATCAATGGTGACAAGTATACCATATATAAAGTAGATTTCCTGAATAAGACTTTTTATCCGATGGATAACTTACAGGATATTGTGTTACCTGACTTCATTAATAATATTTATACAAAACGCTTTACTCCGCTTATATTTGGAGATTATAACGGAGATGGTCTTACGGATTTCATGACCCCCAAAAAGATTTATTATATTGATAATGATAACGCTGCGGGTGATGTTGCTCAAAAAATGGAATCTGAACCGCAAATGTGGTGGCAATATATAAGTACAGGAAAAGGATTTGTGGCTACTACAAAAGACTATACCGCCCAAAAGCTATCCTATATTGTTCCTTCACAGAAAAACTATGTTAAAGCAGGAGGTTCTTTCTGGAAAATGTTATGGTCTGGCCCAGATGTAGTTTATGATTATACTGAATATGGAGCAACCACTATTATCCCAACCGATTTTAACCATGATGGGAAGACAGACCTTATTTCATTTAGTAAATTTGGAAAGGTAAAGTATAGTGATACTCAAAAGCTAAGCCTTGCCGAAATTCAGAATATAGATGTTTGGTATTGGGATAAAACAGTTTTTCCTTACCAGATAAAACCTACCTTATATACCAATAAGATCTATCTTCACGAAAACAAAACCGATACGCAGGGGAATAATAATTTCACCACATTGAATACGGTCTTACCTCTGAATGCCGATACGATCTCCCCGTTCGCTGTTCCTTTGGAATCTACAAGCTTTAATCAGCTTAATACCTATAAGTCAAGCTTAATAATATATGATCCTTTAACGAGAAAGGATGTTACTTTTACGATCAATAACGACAGGTTTACAGAGCAGCTGATCAAAAAAGTATCTAATGGCTCAGGAGTAGACCAGCTTGTAGAATACAAACCGATGATGGTGGATGTTAACAACAGTACGGAGAGATGTTATACCCGCGATGTGGCGCAAGGACATTTCCAGTACCCATACTACGTGCATAAAAACAATGGTTCCACTTATTTGGCTCATAAAATCCATACATTGTTTGACGGAAATATTCTGACGAAAGAATACAGATATGAAAATGCAGTTCAACACTTGGCCGGAAAAGGGCTTTTAGGTTTTCAGAAAACTTTTACCAGTGATGCCTATGAATCGGAGCTTAGAAGTGGAAAATATGTCAATAAGAACCCCGTAAAAGCTGTCTTCTGGAATATTGTTACGAAAGATGCCACTTTAGATAATGCAGTAGTGAAGAATACCTATGGAGGATTAAACAAATTCTTCACGGAAAACATTATTACCAGCGAAAAATTTGACAGAGGTAATAAACAATATCTTATACTATCCAAAGAAGAGATCTCAAAAGACTATCTGAAGAAAATCACCATCTCTAAAAAGTATGAGTATGATGAAGCAGATGATCTAAAATTAAAAACCGTTTATACAGATTTTAGCGGGGCCGGTTCTGCCATTTCGAAATATACATATAAGCCGGAATCATGGAATGGAAGCCATTATTACTATGGTAAAATCGCTTCTGTAGAAAATGTTACTTATAAAGATGGTTTATCTTTCAGCAGTAAAGATGAATCAGATTACTACCCGAACGGGAATATTTCAGAAAACAGAAAGTATGGTAACCAGGTAGGAGCGCCTCCTATCGTCACCTCATTCACCTATTATCCATATGGAAGCACTAAAACTGAAACGATATCCACAACAGGACTTGCTTCGCAGACTACGTCTTATGAATACGATTCCACCAACCGTTACGTGAATAAAACAACTACTCCGGACGGGCTCTCTTCAACATCAGTAGTTAATATATTTGGAGATGAACAATCTGAAACATCATCATTAGGACTAGTTACTTCTTATACTTATGATGAATGGGGCAATACTACAGAGATCACAGATTTTCTGGGGAAAAAGACAACCATCTCCAAATCCGTGGCAGATCCGATAACCGGAGGGCAATACAATATCCATAAAAAAAGAGAAGGAGGAGTAGAAGCTATTACGGTTTTCGACAGGCTTGACAGGGAAATCATGACTAAAACACAGTCTATAAACGGAAAATGGCTGGTATCGAAAAAGCAGTATGATGTTTTAGGAAGAGTAATAAAAAATTCCGAACCGTACTTTGAAGGAGAACCTGTAAAATGGAATACAATTGAGTACGACGAAATAAACCGCCCCGTAAAAAATATAACATTTACTGGGAAAGTAATTACTACTTGTTATGAAGGGTTAAAAATAACAGTGGAAGACGGTTACAGGAAAACATCCAAAACCCTGGATGCCATGGGGCATACCATAAGACAACAGGACCATGGTGGTGTGATTGCTCATTCATATTATCCTAACGGAGCTCTTAAAGAAACCAACTACGAAGGAATAAAAACAACCTTTGAAATTAATGGATGGGGATATAAAACTAAAATTACAGATCCTTCTGCAGGAATATTCACTTTTGAATATGACAACATGGGAAGAGTTACTAAAGAAACGACCCCCAAAGGATATACGTTGTATGGATATGATGATTTAGGAAGACCTTTAACGGAGAAAACATATGGCAATACTCCGGCCGATAATACCAATATAGAAAAAACCTATACCTACAATGGGCAGACCAAACTTCCTGAAACAATTACAGGAACCAGCAACGGACAGAGTTTTACCTATACCAACTACTATGACCAATATTATCGTTTAAAAGGTAAAAAAGAAGAAACACCTGAGTTTACCTATACAACAAATACTTCTTTTGATGCTTTCGGAAGAGCGGACGTTGTAGACATGTCAACCTTTATTGCCGGATATTACAACACTGCCTCATCTGTCAAAAATATATATGATGCTAACGGTATACTGATACAGCAGAATAATAATCAAACCGGTGCCATGATCTGGCATTTGTCAAATGTTGATGCAATAGGGCATAGCACCCAAATGGAATATGGAAACGGATATACCATTACCAACCAGTATAACCCAAGTGATAATTCCTTATTCAACACGAGACACCAGAATACCAGTAATGGAACTCTTGTTCTTGATGTAGACTATGAGTATGACGTAAACAAAGGAGTTCTAAAATGGAGAAGAAACAATACCTTCAACAAAAAAGAAGATTTCACTTACGATAAACTTAACAGATTGCTCACAGAAGCAGTGAACGGAGTTTTAGTCAATGAGTATACATATGATAAAAGGGGAAGAATAACTTCCAACACAGAACTAGGAAAGTATAATTATAATGAAACGGATTATAAGCTCCAAAGTATTGACTTTAATGCAAACGGACAGAATGTAAATACTCAGAGAGGATTTGCCAATATCACTTATAATGCATTCAAAAGTCCTAATACGATTACAAGTAATAATGATAACATCAACTTTGAGTACAATATCCTGAAGTCGAGATATTCCATGAAGTATAGGTTTGGGCTCAAAGAAAGATTTTATTCATCTGATTTTGCTGTGGAAATCACAAGGACTTCCGGTAAAGGAGGTGAAAAATTAGAAATTGTGACCTATGTTACCGGAGATCCATATACTGCCAATTATATCAAAAAAGAGGTAGTACAGAATGGGGTCCCTATGTCCAAAGAAAATTACTATCTGCACCGTGACAATCTGGGAAGTATCCTGGCCATTACAAAATCAGACGGAGCTGTAGTAGAAAAACGTTTCTTCGACGCATGGGGTAATCTGAAAGCTTTAACAGATGCTTCAGGTCAATTGATTACCAACGCGCAGGAATTAGCTACGAGAGAATACTTTATAGACAGAGGATATACGGGGCATGAACATCTATGGAGAGTAGGTCTTATCAACATGAATGCGCGTATGTATGACCCGGTAATGAGAAAATTCCTGAGTCCTGACACCCTTGTTCCTGATCCGTCCAATACACAAAGCTATGACAGATTTGGATATGCATACAACAACCCGTTACTATTCATAGATGCTGACGGAAACGAACCTATTACCATCGGAATTGCCATCCTTATTGGAGTAGCAGTGGCTGTTACGACGAAGATTATTCTTAATGCAATTGATGGTGTGCCGTTCTGGTATGGACTCGGAAAAAGTGCCGTCACGGGAGCCGTCATGGGAGCTATAAGTTTCGGAATAGGCTCGGCAGCCACCAGCGCCGCCGCAAGCTTTGTCGGCAAGGCTGCCTTGCAGGCAGGATTACATGCAGTAACCGGAGGAATGATGTCTGCATTGGAAACAGGAAATTTTGGAACAGGATTTTTATCCGGTGCGGTATCTTCTATTATTTCAAGCGGAATACAGGCATTAGGGACTAACTTCACAGGAAACGGGGCTATGCAGGATGCCAACCGTAATTATATTTCCTTAAATAAATTTGGCAGCAGCGATCTCATAAAAGCAACAATGCTTGCTGCAGGAGGTTTGTCGGGTGGCCTTTCAGCAACTATTGCCGGAGGTAAATTCTGGCAGGGATTCAGACAAGGAATCATTACTTCAGGGCTTAACCACTTGGCACACTTTGTGAATAAAGAAATTTTCCAGCAAAAGCCAAGACCGAAGTGGGCAAGTGTATATGCTAATTTCCCTAAAGAAAGAGGTACATCACCTATTAAAGGATTTAAATATGGAGAAGCAAGGGCAGATGCAGCTTATACATCAGCCGGAGGAAAATTAGAAGAATTACATTTCTCCGGAAATAAGGATTATCATCATTCATGTGCATTAAAATGTTCACTTGGACTTGGAAGAAGCGGAGTGGCTTTTCCCAAAAGAGACTTTTTTGCTGAAGATGGAACCGGAGTAATTTTAACAGCACAAAAATTGCTTGATGTATTAACAAAAGAAATGGGGTGGATACCTGATGCTACATTTACAGGCAGCCCGTTTGATGCAGCTAACTGGAAAAAGTTCTCAGGTTCACAGGGAATCCTGATTCAGATTCCAGCGACAAAAGGAAGTATGGGACCTGGAATTACAGGACATGCAACAATTTATGGTGTCAGTGAATATGTATCTAAAACATTTATGCCTACCTTGTACGAGAATACCAAGAATTATTTCTTTAAATTGCCTTAATGATGAGAATAGTAACCTTTTTGATACTTTTTGCAGTCAGCTTCAAAGCCCAGACTTATACAGATTCTTTTACACAGGAAGAATGGGACAAAATAACGCAGGCTAAAAACGAAGCTGAAGTAAAAGAAATTTTGAGTAAAGATGTAGTCACGAAACATTCATTCAAAAAATTACTGGAATCCAAATGTATAGAAGATCTTTATACCTATCAGTTCAAATCTATGGACTCCCTTTATAAGACCAAACATTATGAGGCCTTAACGAAAAAGAATTATTTGCTGACATTTTACAATTTGTCAAAATTCGGCAATGGGCGGTTCAGTAATTTTGATGACGATGGGTTTTTAAATCTGGTAAATGATTTCTCCAATAGTATCGTTTATAAATTATTAAAAAAGGAGTATGCTGAGATCTATAAAAAAGACTATGTGAAATTAGTGGGAATACAGCAAATTTCACCTTCTTATTTCTGTGAGAAAGTAGTGGAAGAAAGCTATGAAGACTACTATAAAAAACTCATCAATACAGTGAAATTTAGAACCGGTAAGAATTAAAAGTTTTCAATCATAAGGAAGTTCCGCAATGTCAAAGACATTGCGGAACTTTATTTATAAATCTGTTTCATTTTCATTTTTCTATCCGGAATTAGTTTTTAATTTTATTTTTGAATTATGAATCTTGAATTAAACCTCTTGGAGAAACTGGTTCCCCTGTTTTCCGAAAAATGGAAAGAACAGTATGGCGCTGCATTAGCCGAAGAGCACCTTCAGAATATCCATATAAACCTGCTAAAATTTAAAAAAAGGACTCTTGATTGGGAGTATCCTTATTTTAATGAAGAAATAAAAATAAACAGAGCAGAGAGTTTCAATACCTTTACCAGCATTCTCGAAAGTTTGGATTCTGATGAAATAAAAGCCCGACAGCTGGAAAAGATTTCATTTGAACACTGGCTGAACGTTTTAGGACAAAGAATAACCTCAGCGAGTATCCGTAATGAAACAGCAATTCCACCCTTAAAACATATTTTAATTGAAAGTTGTAAGAAACTTTTCAATGATGAAATCACGATTGCACAAAGAGCCTGGGAAAAACATGTAGGAAGAATGGATGATCCTTTTTGGGGCGAGGTTAAAGGCAACAATCAGCAGAAGCAGGAAAAAGTAATGGAGAGAATCTATTACATCATTGATCATAGAACATGGTGGAACGTCTTCTTTCATTACAAGCATGACCTGGTCTTCGAAATAAGAGAAAAAGAAGGTCACGGAATCCGTTGGAGCCATGATGGGAAACAACTCATCGGTTTTCTTGAGACTTTCATCAACGAATAATTTTCATACAGCGTAAATAGATTGCGCTTTCTTTTTTCAAATTTGTTGGCAAAAATTTACTTCCGGTTCTGTTGACATGAATAATCTCTATAATAAAGGTCCTTTTAGAAATCATGAATATGGAAAAATCACTCCATATCAGAAAAAATATGGAAATAGGAAATGGAGAAGAACCATAACTTCTGAAATCGAAGATCAATTGCGGGAATTAGTAACGTTCCGAAAATTAAGAAAAGGAAAACGAAAACTGATATGGATAAAGATCACCAAAAAGTTCAGAGGGGAAAAGCGGTCCGACTACAAAAGCTTTTATACAGAAAAACAGTTCAGAAGGACAGTGAATAATCCTCATATAATCAGATATTATATTATAAAAAATAAATTAAAATAAAAACAAATGAAAACGTACGTCGATATTGGCATTAACCTGACCAATAAACAGTTCTATAATGAACATGACAAAATTATTAACCGTGCTCTGGATAACGGGGTAGAACAAATGATCCTCACCGGAACCAGTGTGAGAGGAAGCAGAGAATCAGCATCCATTGCAGAAGAATATCCGGGAATTTTATTTTCAACCGCTGGAATTCATCCTCATGATGCAAAATCATTTAATGATCAAAGTATTAATGACCTCAGAAAATTATTGCAATATGATTATATAGTCTCTGTAGGAGAATGTGGACTGGATTTTGACCGGGATTTTTCACCAAGACCAGTTCAGGAAAAATGTTACCGTGCCCAGCTCGAATTAGCCATTGAAGTCGATAAGCCGCTTTTTCTTCATGAAAGATCTGCCTTTAAAAGATTTAATGAAATTACGGATGAATATATCTCCTCACTTCCCGAAGCTGTGGTACATTGTTTTACCGGAACTTTAGAAGAAGCCAAGATGTACCTGAATAAAGGATTTTACTTAGGATTTACCGGAGCTATCAGTGATGAAAAAAGATTTAAACATCTGGAAGATGTTATCAGGTATGTTCCTCTCGACAGGATGATGATTGAAACGGATGCTCCCTTTATGCTCCCCAAAAATATGCCCGGAATTCAAAACAGACGTAATGAACCCTCATTTTTACCGTATGTTGCCCAGACAATTGCTCATTTAAAAAAAATCAGTATTTCTGAAGTGGCAGATGAGACAACACGGGTCGCCGGAAAATTTTTCAGACTATAAAAAAGAGCTCTACTAAATCAGTAAAGCTCTTTTTTATGATAAACAAAATTGTTTTGTTTTATATACTCTTCCAGGCAGCTTCTAAAGCAAGCTCAATCATAGGCTTTAAAGCTTTTTCTCTCTCGTCAGCCGAAATGTTTTCGTGAGTTGGGATAATATCTGAAACCGTAAGAATAGTTGCTGCATTTTTCCCTAAATGTTTAGCATTGGCAAATAATCCGAAAGCTTCCATTTCTACTGCCAGACAATTGTATTTTGCTGCAATAGCAGGAATATTCGGGTCTTTTCTGTAGAAAATATCACTACTGTGAATGTTAGTTGTCTTGGCTTTTAAAGACAATTCCTCGGCAGTTTCGGTAATGGTATTAAAAATATTACCTTGTGGAGCAATGATCTCTTCTTCTATTCCCCATGCAAATTTGGCATAGGTACTTTCACTGGCTGCATTTTCTACGATCAAAAGATCAAAAAGATTTAAATCCGTAGTATAAGCACCACAAGTCCCGATTCTGATAATTGTCTCTACATCGTATTCAGAAAACAATTCATAAGAATAAATACCGATACTCGGAAAACCCATTCCGCTGGCTCCCACAGTAATTTCCTTCCCTTTATAGATCCCTGTATAATAAAAGATCCCTCTGGTTTTGCTTACCAGTTTTGCATTTTCTAAAAAATTCTCTGCAATATATTGTGCACGAAGCGGATCTCCCGGCTGCAACACAACTTTAGCAATTTCTCCCTTTTTGGCACTGATGTGAATACTCATAATAATTTTTTAACACCGCAAATATATCAACTTTAAGGCATAAAAAGGTTGGGAAAACTGATCTGAATAGGAACAAAAAAGGAAAAAAGAGTATCTTTGCGGCAGAAAATTTATGAAACAACAAAGAGCACATATCAATGTAAGTCTATGCAAAAGCCCTTCAATAGAAGGATTATTTGGGTATGATGACATGATATGGAATGAGGCGGAATGTGCTTACTTTGAAAATTATTTACTATAAACTTGTAAAAATTAAATCAAAATATAACAGAAACGCCTCGATTTTCGAGGCGTTTTTTGTGTTTTTAGGAAAGAAATTATTTAGAATGAAAAAAAATAACCATAAAAGTGAAAATTTTTTAATCAGCAATGAAACTTTAATACAATAAAATAGAGTGATAGACAACCCGATGAGAGACAGTCATTTAGGTGAAAACAGTATCTGCAAAACATTGCGGACGGGGATTTTCTATTTTAAATTTTGATCTTAATTATTTGATTTTCAAATACTTGCATTTAAAATTTATTTGCGGATTTGAAAAAATCCTGTTTACTTTGCAACCGAAAATTAAAAACAACAAGTTTTCACCCATCAAAAAATAACTTGATTAAAAACAAGAAAAATAAAATGAAACATTTACACAATATATTCAATCCTTATGCAAGATTACACGGGCAGGAACCGATGTGGTTGGTATGCATTCTTGATAGTGAATTGGTGAATAAAAGGTGCTTATATACGTAGGTTTCTCGTAACCTGATACGTCAAAATAATACAGCACCTCCCAAAAGAGGTGCTTTTTTTATGGTTTCTCTAGCTTATTTGGTAAAGCGTCGGTTTGTGGCACCGAAAAACAGGGTTCGATTCCCGGAGATACCCAAATATAATCTCATAGCTCAATGGGTTAGAGCACCGGTCTTTTAAACCGGGGGTTGAAAGTTCAAATCTTTCTGGGATTGCTAGGGTTTCGTAGCTCAACAGGATAGAGCATCAGTTTTCTAAACCGAGGATTAGAGGTTCAAATCCTCTCGGGATCACAATGGAGAGCAGGCAAATACTGGTTCGTTGCGGCTTACTGCTAATGAGTTCTACAACAGTAGTGAAGATTCGATTCCTTCGCTCTCCGCAAAAGGTCTATTGAGGTAATGGCAACCTGCCCGATTGTCTCTCGGGCACCGCGAGTTCGATTCTCGCATAGACCGCAAAGGTTCACGGAACATTTCGGATCCGACTGTCTCTCGGAAAAGAAATGGGAACTGAACCTCAAAACTGGAAAGATAACGGTGGTTGTTTACCCGCCTTGGACGCGGGAGGTCATAGGTTCGAATCCTATTTTCCAGACAATGGCTCCATTCGTCTAATGGTACAGGACGCCTGCCTTTCGAGCAGTAAATGAGGGTTCGATTCCCTTATGGAGTACAAAAGATTTCGTAGCTCAAGTGGTAGAGTATCGGTTTCATACGCCGAAGGTTGAAGGTTCGAATCCTTCCGAAATTACCAATGATTTTGTAGCTCAACGGTAGAGCAACGGCCTGTTAAGCCGAAGGTTGGAAGTTCGAGTCTTCCCAAATCGCAAATAACTGAATAGTAATTGTTTCAAGGGAGAAAGTAAAAGTTTGTCAAGCGCAGAAGCTCTTTACATCAAAAACACAAAAGACAAGCTTTTCTTGCTCCGAAAATGATGGTTCGCCGAAGTGGAAGAGTCGGGGCGGTCTGCAAAACCGTTGCGTGAGCTGAGTGGGTTTTGAAATGTGAAACATTCGCGAATTCAAAAAAGAAAAATAATGGTTATGAGCAATCCCATAACCATCTCCAGTAACTAAAATGAGATAAGTTCAGGAGAAGAATTAAGGTTTGTCGGGCGCAGAAGTTCTTATATCAAACAAAAAATATAGACAGGCTTTAGATTTTCTTCGAAGTGAAATTACTTATTACTCATTTAAAAAGGAAGTGCGCCGGAGCTGGAGAGCCGGGGCAGACTGTAAATCTGTTGCTTTTATAGCTGAGTAGGTTCGAATCCTACCACTTCCACTACTTAACTGATAATGTAATGGCAGCATGCAGGAAATTATACTCTTGTTGTTCAGGTTCGATTCCTGGTCAGTTGATTTTGATAACACAATAAAAATAAATAAAAGGAAACGGGATGGTTTGTCAAGCGCAGAAGATCTTTACAAACATTACTAACAGGCATATTTTTATAGACAGGCCTTCTCTAACCTTATATGAATAATGAGTAATAGGTGTGAATAATCATTTCAATTCTAATATTACTCATGAAAATGCAGGAATGGCGGAACTGGCAGACGCACTTGATTTAGGCTCAAGGTATTGGGGGTTCGAATCCCTCTTCCTGTACAAAATGCCTCTCTATTCCAATTGGCAGAGAAATCGGTTTTAAACTCCGTATAGTCCCGGTTCGAATCCGGGGAGAGGTACAAATATATAAGTAATGAGTAATCGGTAATAAGTAATGGTTGCGAATGTAAATGATGAATTATCAGTTTAATAAATACAGTTTTTATTACTGATTACTAATCACTCATGGCTTATGAAAGTTCGGGATCAGTGGTGTACAAGGTGTGCACGTTTGTCTGAAAAACAAAATGGAGCCGTTCAATTCGGTTCTGATCCACAAAAAATGAGTAATAAATAATGGGAAATAAGCAATATTGTGAAAGTAAGATAGATCAAACGTATAACTCATAACTCATAACTCATAACTCATACTGATTCATAGTGTAATTGGTCAGCACACAAGACTTTGACTCTTGTGGTTTAGGTTCGAATCCTAATGAGTCAGCAGAATTACTCTGATAGTGTAATGGCAGCACGTCAGTCTCCAAAACTGATGGTATAGGTTCGAATCCTGTTCGGAGTGCAAAAAAGAAATGACAATTCACTTGTCAAAATATCATTTTAGAATTATAAAAAATAGACAACCTAAACATGTAGAAAAAATGGAAACGCAACAACAGACATGGCAAAACTTACATGGAAAAATCTTCCATCAACCTATCATACAGCTGGTAGAAGAAGCCATCATCCGCGAACAAGCCAATGGACACCGACTGAAAGTTTGTGTGGGATCGGATTCCCATGTATATGGTGATACCATTAATTATGCTACGGCAGTAGTATTTATTCGTGAGGGAAAAGGAGCGTTTACCTTTATCAGAAAAGAAAGAGAGATACAAAGTATCAGTATCAAAGAACGAATGCTGAATGAAGTCAACAAATCTGTAGAAATTGCCTATGCAATCTGTTCTATTCTTGACGCTTATGGAGTGGAAATGGAGGTGCATGCGGATATCAATACCGATCCTGAATTCAAATCCAATATTGCACTGAAAGATGCTATGGGATATATTCTGGGAATGGGATATGTGTTCAAAGCGAAACCTCATGCTTTTGCAAGTTCCAATTGTGCCGATATGGTGGTTTAACTTAATAAATAACAACCTTAAAAGATAAATTATGAGACGAGAAGTATTACAAAGATTTCTTACGAACACCGATGAGACCGGAAGATTCATTGTAAAATCTTCCGTCACAGGAATTACTTATTTCGTGGAACCCCTCTACAGAGGAAAAACGGCTGTTTGGGGAGATCTGAATCCGGCCACAAAGCAGTTGGAAGGAAATTACGGAAGTAAAAATACAGGAGCTGTCAAAGAAAGAGAGTCTTTACTAACCGAAGAAAACGGATTTATGAATATCGGTTACTTCAAAGGAAGCCCCTTTGGAGAGATTGACAGACGGGATAAGGAGCACGAAGAAAGAATGAATTTGATTTAAATAATAAGCAATGGAAATGACAAAAAGATTATTGTTTTTGGATGATGTGAGATATCCTATTGAGGCTTTTCATTACACAAAACAGGATATTTTTCTTAGAAAAGACTGGTATATTGTTCGAAACTACGAGCAATTTGTCAGCAGAATCCTGAAAAAAGGACTTCCTGAAGTGATTTCTTTTGATCATGATCTTGCAGATAAACATTATCTTAAACCGGATTCTCAGGAATACACAGAAAAGACAGGATACGATTGTGCCAAATGGTTAATAGAATATTGTCTGGATCATCAGGCAGAATTGCCTCAGTTCTATTGTCATTCCATGAATCCTGTGGGAAAAGACAACATAATGAATCTGTTTGAAAACTTTAAAAAATGTAGTTAGTTTAAAAACTATTAAAAAATTAAAACAATGAAACCGAATATATTTTTTACGGCGGATCATCATTTCGGTCACGCCAACATTATAAAATTTTCCGAGAGGCCGTTTGAGTCGCTGGAACATATGAACGAAGAGCTCATTAAACGATGGAATGAGAGAATAAAGGAAAATGATACCGTTTACCATCTGGGAGATGTGAGTTTAGGTAAACCGGATTTCACGAAAGAAATTCTGGATAGATTAAACGGCAAAATCCACCTCATAAAAGGCAATCATGAGTACTCCGCTCTTCGTGTCCAGGATAGATTTGAATGGATTAAAGATTACGCCGAGATCTACATCGAAGATGAAGAAGTAAAAACAGGTAAGCAAAAAATTACACTTTTGCACTATTCCATGCGTACCTGGAACGGATCTCACCGCGGATCATGGCAGTTATACGGTCATTCCCATGGAACATTGCCTGATGATAAAATGAGTTTAAGCCTCGATGTAGGTGTAGATTGCCATAATTTTTATCCGGTCTCTTACGAAGAAGTAAA